>WLCY01000005.1 GCA_009705075.1 Actinomycetota bacterium | reverse complement strand
GCAATCTGCTTAGGCGCTCAACTACTGGCAACAGCGCTAGGTGGCGAAGTAAGTCGGGCAAAAGTTGGTGAGATCGGCATTTATGAAATTAATCGTAATTCGATTTCAGATTCAGTTTTTAACTTTGGTGAAAGCGCGATTTCCGCCCAGTGGCATGAAGATTCCGTTTCCAAACTTCCCTCTTCGGCCGTTGCCCTAGCTTCAAGTGAACAGTGCGAGAACCAAATTTATAGAATTGGCCAGAAAACCTATGCGGTGCAATTTCACCCAGAAGTCGATGCTGGAATTATTAAGCTCTGGGAAGACGATGCAGATAGCGCTTTCCTAGGGTCTGGGAAAATCAGTGTCCTGGTTGAGATGACTGATGCTGAAAAAGAGCTCCAACGAATCTGGAAACTGGTAATTCAAAACTGGGGTGAGTTAATTCTTCACGATTAACCTCGATTTTCAGTTACCTCTCTCACAATTACTCTGACTTCGGCAGTTCAAAGCGACTTTGACCGCAAATTGCGAAATAATTCGAACCTAATCCACAAATTATGTAACAGGGAGAATCATGTCAAAAATAAAAATCGAGCTAGATGAAAACGGCTTGGATCCCAATCGCTGGCGTGCCCTCTTTGTAATCGCAATTGCCTCTCTTATGGTTGTATTAGATGCATCGATTGTAAATATCGCACTTCCAAGTGCCCAAGTCGATCTAAATATCTCTGATGCAAATAGACAATGGGTTGTTACTGCCTACTCACTTGCATTTGGAAGTTTGCTATTACTGGGTGGCCGAATCTCTGATTATGTCGGCCGTAAAAAGATTTTTATTGTTGGTTTAATCGGATTTGCTGCTGCTTCAGGACTTGGTGGCATCGCTTCTTCTCAAGGTCTGTTATTTGGTGCCCGCGCACTTCAAGGTGCATTCGGCGCACTCTTGGCTCCGGCAGCTCTTGCTCTAATCAATGTAACTTTCACCGTTCCAAAAGAACGTGCTCGAGCATTTGGAGTGTATGGAGCGATTTCAGGTGGTGGCGCAGCTATCGGTCTAATTCTTGGCGGTGTGCTTACTGAATATGCAAATTGGCGCTGGTGCTTAGGCGTTAACGTTCCTATCGCTCTTGTTGCTGTTGCTCTAGCGATTCCATTTATCCACGAATCTAAAGCTAAAGGTGATAACACTTACGACATTCCCGGAGCAGCGACAGTAACACTTGGTCTGGTCTCACTTGTGTATGGATTTAGCCAAGCGGCAAGCAAGGGCTGGGGAGATTTTGAGACCTACAAATTCTTTATCGTTGCTGGTGCATTCTTGATCGCATTCTTCGTAATCGAAAAGCGAGTTTCAAATCCACTGCTTCCACTGCGAGTATTAACAGAAAGAAATCGTGGTGGCTCCTATCTCGCCTCTTTGCTTGTAGGAACAGGTCTCTTCGCAATGTTCTTATTTTTGAGTATCTATCTTCAAAGTTTCTTGAATTATTCATCGCTAAGATCTGGCTTCGCATTCTTGCCATTTTCAGCTGGAGTTATAGTTTTCGCCGGAGTCGCCTCACAACTACTTCCACGAACCGGACCAAAGCCACTTATGGCAACTGGTTTAGTGGCAGCTTCACTAGGTTTACTGCTGCTTTCGCAAATAACTCCAACTTCAACTTATGCAAAAGATATTTTGCCTGCGCTACTTATTATGTCTAGTGGAATGGCTCTCTTCTTTATTCCAAGTGCCTCTACCGGTCTTCATAACGCAGGTGAACATGACGCAGGTGTTGCTGGTGCAGTGTTAAACACCAGTCAGCAAATTGGCGGCTCACTTGGTGCGGCGCTTCTAAATACTGTTGCAATCTCTTCAGCGGCGGCATTTGCTAAGGGGCACGGCGAGCTTGGTGACAAAGTTCAGGTTTTTGCCCAGGTGCATGGCTTCAGCACGGCCTTTAAATTCGGGGCTGGATTTCTTCTGCTTGCGGCAATCGTTACTGTGATTTCACTAAATGTTGGCAAGGATTCACTTGTTGAAAGTGAAACCGGAGCAATTCACTAATCTAAGAAGAAATCAAGTAAGAAATCCTTAGTTCCAGGTTTAACTGAATACTTCTCGAGATCAGTAATTCCTTCAGAAGCTAAGACTTCATCGTCGACGAAGAAATTGCCGGTAGTTGTCTTAGCATCTCGATTCAAGATTATGTAGGCCGTATCGGACAAGATTGCAGGTGTGCGACAGAAATCGGTATCAACACCAGGAATCATTTGCAGCGCCGCGGTATCGATTGCAGTTCTCGGCCAGAGGGCATTGACTCCAATTCCATCGCGCTTAAATTCTTCAGACATTCCAAGAACACACATGCTCATTCCGTATTTGGACATCGTGTAGGCAACATGGTTCTTAAACCACTTTGGTTTCATGGAGAGTGGTGGTGACAAAGTTAAGATGTGTGGATTTCGATCAGCCTTCGCACTCTCCCGAAGATAAGGAATTGCAGCTTGCGAGGTTAGAAATGTTCCACGAACATTTACATCAAACATCAGATCAAAACGCTTGGCGGGAGTTTTCTCAGTTGGAGTTAGGTTTATTGCACTGGCATTATTTATAAGAATATCTAAGCCGCCAAATTGCGCGGCCGCCTTATCTACTGCAGCACCAATTGCATCTTCATCACGTATATCGCATTGGATTGGTAGCGCCACTCCCCCAGCGGCTTCGATTTCTTTCGCAGCAGTAAAAATTGTTCCCGGAAGTTTTGGATTCTCTTCAGCGGTCTTGGCCGCAATCGCGATACTTGCGCCATCGGCAGCGGCTCGAAGTGCTATGGCTAGTCCTATGCCTCGCGAACCACCTGTAATAAATATTCGTTTCCCGGCAAGTGACATTTCTGGTTACCCCTTTGCTTTCTTCTCGAGAAATTTCATGAAGGCAATTTGTGCTTCATCTGATTCCAGCGCGATTCTAAACAATTCACTCTCGGCTTCCATAACCATCGCAACTGCCTGATGCTGCCCACTCTTCAATAGCGCCTTCGTATTTATGACTGATGTGGGCGGCTGTTCTGCAATAGCCGCAGCAACTTCCATTGCCTTTTCGAGTGGATCGGAAACAATCTCATTTACCAACCGCATCTCATGCGCTTCTGTACCAGAAAAGTCGCGGCCGGTTAAGAAAATTTCTGAGGCAATAGCATGGCCAACTAAGCGTGGGAACAATAGTGAAGAGCCAGCCTCAGGAACTAAACCAAGAGATACAAATGGCATAGACAGCTTTGCATCAGCTGTCGCGTAAACAAGATCGCAATGAAACAACATTGTTGTCCCAATGCCCACAGCATTTCCATGCACCGCAGCAATTAAAGGCTTTGGAAAATCATGAAGCACCGAAAGAAATTGCATAACTGGAGAATCCGCACCCGTAGGCGGAGTGTTTAAGAAATCCAAAATATCGTTGCCGCCAGTAAATGCACTGCCTGCGCCTGAAATGACCACTACCCTGATGTCAAAATTATCTTTGGCCTCAATGAGCGCCTTTGAGAGCTCCGAATACATGGTCGGCGTGAGCGCATTCTTCTTCTCTGGGCGATTTAAAGTGACCTGTAAAACTTGGCCGATTTTTTTGGCTAAAACATTGCTCATTAGTAGAGTTTATGGTGGAGAATGAGGAATTACTAGAACATTTTCAAAAGTCGGAGAGGGCTTGGTAATCTAATTATGGATATCAGAATCATGACTCGAGATCTAACCCCGTTCGAACACTTAGTTGCAGGTCATCTCTGCGATGGCCTTTCTAACTCAGCAATCGCTAGAGAGACTGCACACAGTGAGAAAGTTATTGAAAATACAGTTTCCAGAATGGCTCGAGCATTTGGAATTAAATCAGATGGCGATACAAATATTCGAGTTCTACTTGCCTTGGCCTATCGGGCACATTTCGGTGATGGATCTTTCGATAAGTTAAATTTAGAATGCTCTCATAGTATTGTCGGTCCAGATGGCAATAGATATTGCGATAAGCACGTAGACTAAAATTTATTCATCCTCCAAGGGCTAGCACTCACTCGAAAAAGTATGGGGCTAGCACTTGCACTTTTGTAAGCAACACTCTTTCAAGTACTCCAAACTAATGGCGATATAAAACTTCTCCAGGTTCTATATCTAAATTTCCGGAGAGAATAGAAAGAGAAGAAAATGAATAGAAAATCGTTCGATAAAATCGCGAGTGTAATCGGTCTGCTTCTTGCGGGATTCTTAATTGTCCTGGGAGGTATTTTGCAGTTCGGTGGAAATTTTGCAGCGGAACAAGTTGCTACTCAATTGAAACCACAGGCGATTACTATTCCAGCCGATAATGGCGATCCAAAAGCATCTGCAGATGTAAAGAAATTCTTTGTAGATAACGCAGATAAAGTAATGACGACAGGTAAGCAAGCCCAGATGTATGCCGATCATTACATTGGCTTCCACTTATCTGCCATGCCTACCTATGCCGCTGCATCAACTGAAAATCGGGTAGCAGCTGGCGCTCTAGCAGCTGATCCAACAAACGCTGAGCTGCAAGCTAAGTCAAAGCAAGCCGCAGCAACAGTTGAAACTGTATTCAAGGGCCAAGCACTTCGAGGAATGCTTCTTAATGCTTACGCATTTGGAATGCTCGGTGATATCGCAATTGTTGCAAGCTATGTAACTTTTGCCGGTGGCTTACTCTTCTTGATCCTGGCACTGCTTGGTTTCGCACACCTTCGTAGAGTCGACACTGATTCAGTTATCTAAATATCTAGCTAGAGACCCCAACAGAGACCTCATCTCTCCGTGAGGGAAGGCCCCGAACTCGAAAGAGAACGGGGCCTTTTAGATTTACCGGTTCGGTATGCTCACGCAATGAATTCTTTTGTAGTAATTCCATCTCGGCTTTGGGAATATTGCATAGCTGCAATCATCATTATTTTGGCTCCAGGGCCATCTGTTCTATTCGTGATTGCACGAGCAATAGCCTGGGGTCGCGCTACGGCTATTGCAACTGTGGCTGGCAATGTTATGGGCGCTTTCTCGCTATCAGTTGTTGTTGCCGTTGGACTTGGTCCAGTTTTACAGAGATCAGATTTGGCATTCACGGGTGTTCAAGTATTGGGTGGTGGATATCTGGTTTATCTCGGTATCTCTGCGATAAAGCACAGTCAGATACATGCCAGTGATATGACAAATCAAGGTGATATACGACCTTCGAAATGGAAATCAATGCGTGAGGGTTACTGGGTTGGTGCTCTAAACCCAAAGGGAATAGTTTTCTTCGCAGCAATTTTGCCGCAATTTGTTGATCGTGAAGCAGGAAAAATAACATCGCAATTAATATTGATGGGCGCAATTTTTGCAATATTCGCCTTCTTCTCTGACGGCGGTTGGGGGATACTGGCTGGAACCATTAGAAATTGGCTAGCGACAGAAATTCATCGACTAATTCGCATGAGAATGGCTGGTGGAATCGTTATGATTGTTCTTGGTGTATTTACACTAATTTCTGCGATTCGCGGCCGTTAACGCACCCAAATAGTAAGAGGGAGCTTATTTTGAACGGAATGAAAATTACTAAAGTGGAGACAATAAGGCCACTCTCCCATCCATCATCGCTTTGGATTCAACTACATGACGACGAGGGAAATGTTGGCCTTGGTGAGACTTTTTTCAGTCAGAGTGTTATCGAAGAATACATCCACACAATTGCCGCCCCGATAATTTTGAATACTCCACTATTAAATCCAGAGCTAATGAATTTTATTTTAAGACCGTATGTTGGCTTCCAAGGAGGCGGAATAGAGGTGAGGGCAATCGGCGGTCTAGACATTGCACTCTGGGACTTGTGGGGTAAAAGAAAGAATTCACCGCTCTCCGAATTATTAGGTGGGCAGGTGCATAGCGAAATCGATGTCTACAACACTTGTGCCGGCACTGGTTATATGAGTAAAACGGCAAGTCAATCTCCTAAAAACTGGGGTCTTGAAGATAACGAGAAGCCTAAATATGACGATTTAAACGGATTCCTGCATCGCCCAAAAGAGCTAGCAAGAGATCTTTTGGATTCAGGAATAAAGGGAATGAAGATTTGGCCCTTTGATTTCGCTGCTGAGCGAACAAAGGGAACACATATCTCCAAATCTGAACTTGAATCAGGGCTAAAAATTGTTTCAGATATCCGCGATGAAGTTGGCATGGATATGAATTTAATGATCGAATTACATGCCCTTTGGAATCGACCTTCCGCTGAAATAATTATGAATTCTTTAGATGAATTCTCGCCTTACTGGATTGAAGATCCATTGCGACCAGATTCTGTTGATGCAATAAATATCCTTAGATCAAATACCGGAATGA
The DNA here is from genome assembly GCA_009705075.1 of Actinomycetota bacterium. Taxonomy (GTDB): domain Bacteria; phylum Actinomycetota; class Actinomycetes; order Nanopelagicales; family Nanopelagicaceae; genus AAA044-D11. The sequence continues at coordinate 3,598 of WLCY01000005.1, read as the reverse complement.
GAATTGCACTTGGTGAGACATCAGTCGGAAGGCGTGAAGTTTTACCACTTCTTCAGGGTGGTGTAATTGATTACCTAACACTTGATATCCAATGGACAGGTGGCTTAACGGAGGCTAGAAAAATGGCCTCACTCGCCGATACTTTTGCAATTCCAATTGCTCCACATGATTGCACTGGTCCGGTTTCATTAGCGACTTCAACTCATTTTTCTCTCTCTCAGCCAAATGGTTTTCTTCAAGAAACTTGTCGGGCATTTATATATTCTTGGTATGACGAATTCACTGAAGGAATCCCTGTGATAAAGGGCGGCAAAATAAGTGCCCGCCAAGAACCAGGACATGGAGTTATCTTAAAAGATTGGCTCTTTACTAGTCCAGAAGTAGTTATTAGAACTTCGGAATAATTCTTACTTCAAGATTTATTTAGTTAAACATCAATCGTTGACATATCTGGATATCGATCCCCGACAGCGATGCCGAATGGCGCAATCAATTCTATTTTTGCCAAATCCTCTGGAGTTAGAAACACTTCGGTGGCGGATAAATTCTCCTCAAGTCTTTTAATACTTCTAGTTCCTGGAATTGTCACAATATCTTTGCCTTGTTGTAAAAGCCAGGCAATAGCAATTTGGGCAACACTCGCTCCTTTGCTATTCGCAATTTCTGATAGCCCCTGAACAATCTTAAAATTCTGTGAGTAATTCTCCGCTTGGAATCTTGGATATTTACGACGTACATCATCTAGATCGAAACTATCAAACGTGCTAAATCTTCCCGTTAGGAATCCGCGCCCAAGTGGTGAGTATGCGACAAAACCAATACCTAACTCTCTTGCAACATCTAAAACGCCATTTTTCTCAGGATCTCTTGTCCAAATTGACCACTCTGATTGAATTGCAGAAATTGGGTGAACATCGTTTGCTCTTCGGATTGATGACGGTGAAGCCTCGCATATTCCAAGATGAGCAACTTTTCCAGCGACAACAAGTTCCTTCATCGCTCCCCATGTTTCTTCAATAGGAATCGTTTTATCTACTCGGTGTTGATAGTAGAGGTCTATCCGATCGATTCCGAGCCTTGAAAGTGAGGCATCGCAAGCTTTACGGACATAATCAGGTTTTCCATTAATGCCATGCCATCCGCCTTGTGCATCTCTTTCGTTTCCGAACTTGGTAGCGATTATTAACTTATCTCTCCGACCTTTGATTGCGCTTCCGAGTAGTACCTCGTTAGTGAAGGGACCATACATATCCGCTGAGTCAAAAAAATTAACACCTAACGCAATTGCCCTCTGAATTGTTTTGATTGATTTGGAGTCTTCGCGTGGACCATAGAAATCACTCATCCCCATACAGCCCAAGCCCAACTCTGAGACCTCTAGATTTGCTCCTAGTTTCCGCTTATTCATCTAAATCCAAACCTCAATTAGTAAGTTGCGCGACCGCCAGATAAGTCAAAGACAAACCCAGTTATATACGAACACTCCGGTGAAGCAATAAAGGCTACCAATTCTGCGGCCTCCTGAGTCTCCCCCATTCTCCCCATTGGAATACGAGAGAGCATATATTCAATAACTTTTGGATCGGTGTTGTCATTTATAGGCGTGCGTATTACAGCGGGCGCTATTGCGTTTACTGTAATTCCACTTTTAGCAAGCTCTTTGGCACTTGATTTCACTAACCCGATTAATGCGGCTTTAGATGAGGAATATGGCGCCATATTGGGATTACCCTCTTTGCCGGCGATCGAAGAAATCTGAACTATCCGCCCGTACTTTTCTTTGATCATGTATTTTGAAACCGCGATCTGTAGCGCAACAGCGCCAAAAAAATTAATGTCGAAAGTATCGCGGAAAGCTTTTAAATCTAATTCGTGTGCAGGTATGCCCGTAGGACCAGTAACTCCTACTGCATTTATGCAGATGTCAATCCTTTTGAAAGTTGCAAAGACATCATCGGTACTCTTATTAACTGCTTCAATGTCGCGTAGATCAACCTGACTAAATTGCGCTTTATCTCCCTCATTTTCAATCAGGCTTACAATTTTTCCAGAAGCTTCAGCGTTCAAATCAAAGATAACGACTTGCGCTCCCAGGGATGCAAGAAGGCTAGTAGTCGCTGCTCCTATTCCACTTCCCCCGCCAGCAACTATCGCAACCTGTCCTTCTAGCGGTCGCAAACCTTTCATTCTTGCTTCTCCCAAGTTCACTAAGTTAACTCCTAAAGTAAGTTCTCCAAAGTTTACGTAGGTATCTTGGAAAACTAAATAAGTTTCAGTATATATTTTTAAATAAGTTCACAAATATGAAAGTTAAAACACACGATATAAACACTCACTAAATTCGGTAAAAATCTTCGGCAGTCACGGATGCAATTGCAAGTTGCTCATTCGCGGAGTATTGCGAGATTATCTCCCTATAGATATTAAATACTGCGTCATATGAGCTGAAAAGGCGGTCGAGCGGCCAATTTGAGCCAATCATGCAACGTTCAGGACCAAAAACTGAAATGCAATATTCAATCCATGGTTTGATGCTTGCCAACGTAAATTGTGGGTCTAACATTCCGACCCCGGATAATTTGCAGTAAATATTTGGTTCATCAGCCAATGCTTGCATTCCAATTTTCCAATTTTTAAAATATTCATCGGCGGTAGAAATCGGAATACCTATATGTTCTATAACAATTTTTAGTTCTGGATGTCTTCTGGCCATTGCGGCAGCAAGGTGCATATTTGGCCATTGGCAATCCAAATCAAGAACTAAATTCTTCTCGGCCAAGTAACTCAGCGCGCCATCCAACTCCTTAAGGTTCTTTCCACTGGCTAAAGCCGGTTCGATCGCGAAATCACGTACGCCCCTGAAGTTCGCGTAAGCCAAGTGCCTATCAATTACTTCCCGGGCGCTATCTAAAGTCAGATCGACATGCCCCACCATTGCCGCAGGTAGGCCAGTTCGTTCAAACATTTGCGTCAGCCACTCGGTTTCGAGAACTGGATCCTTTGAACCTATCGCTGCTTGAATGTGAACAAACTTCCCTACTTCTGCGAACCTCGATTCGGCAAGTAAATTCTCTGCCTCATAGCGAAGTGATTTCATGCCATCAATATTTCCAAGACGGCCTTCTTCAGCACCTGGCATTAGCCATGACCAAAGAAGGTTCTTATGCGTGAGGTCAAATAGATGAATATGAGTATCGACTATTTTTAGCAACTAGCGTCTATTCCTTTAAAGCCAATGTAGCTAACACGCTTTTATCAAGTGTGTATCCGAGTCCCGGCTTATCGCTAATCGCAATTTTTCCATCCTTTGCAATTGGATTGCCTTCGAATAAATTCCAGAAGTGTGAGTATCCGCCCTCTGAAACTTGTGGGAAGTATTCGGTGTAAGGCGTATTAACTTGCGAGAAGACCAAGTGGAGATTGTGAAGGTCGTTGCCGTGTGGCACGATTGGGAGATCTTTAGCTGCAGCCATAGCCCAAATCTTTCGGGCCTCGGTAATTCCACCAACGCGGTTAACATCTGGTTGGAGAATATGTGCTGCGCCTTTCTCAATAATCTCTTGGAAATCCCATCTGGTGTATGAATGCTCACCATGTG
>WLCY01000049.1 GCA_009705075.1 Actinomycetota bacterium | reverse complement strand
TAGCAACCTATGCCGATATTTTTGTCAGCGATGGTTTTGGCGCAGTGCATCGCAAACATGCATCTGTATACGATGTAGCGAAATTGTTGCCGCATGCAGCAGGGTATTTAGTTTCAGCTGAAGTTGAAGTTCTTAAGAAACTTACCCAAACGCCAGAGCGCCCATACGGCGTGGCTCTCGGTGGTTCAAAAGTTTCGGACAAGATTGGCGTCATTTCTAATCTCCTCGACAAGGTGGATACCTTGGCTATTGGCGGTGGCATGCTATTCACATTCCTCGCAGCAAAAGGTTATGAAATTGGTAAGTCACTAGTTGAAACCGATCTAATTCCGACTGTTACTGAATTGATGGAACGTGCAGAGAAGTTAGGCATAAATCTTCTTCTTCCAACCGACATTGTCGTTGCTCCGGAATTTAATATTGATGCAAAGCCAACAATTGTGCCTGCGAACGCAATTCCGGCAGATCAGATGGGTCTAGATATAGGACCAGATAGCGCGGTTGCATTCGCAACTGCTATTGGTGCATGCAAAACCGTATTCTGGAATGGTCCAATGGGCGTCTTTGAATTTCCTAACTTCGCAAACGGGACGAAGGTTCTTGCGCAGGCGCTGACTGAAGTTTCTGGAATCAGCGTAGTAGGAGGCGGCGATTCTGCAGCAGCAGTTCGCAAGCTGGGCTTTGCGGATTCAGATTTTGGTTATATTTCAACCGGCGGTGGCGCTTCACTTGAATACCTCGAAGGCAAAGAGTTACCTGGTTTAATCGTTCTACAGTAGGTTCTAGTTCAATCTAAGTTGGAGGAAGCATGCGCAAGCCGTTAATCGCTGGTAACTGGAAGATGAATCTAAATCACTTAGAAGCTATCGCCGTAACCCAGAAACTTTCCTACTCACTAGATGACAAAGATTACGATGCGGTGGATGTGGTGGTTTTGCCCCCATTTACGGATATTCGTTCTGTTCAAACTTTGATTGATGGCGACCGACTTCGCCTGAGTTACGGAGCCCAGGATTTATCGCCGGAAGTGAGTGGCGCATTTACTGGAGATATAAGTGGTTCGATGCTGAACAAACTCGGCTGCTCATTCGTCACAGTTGGGCATTCAGAACGTCGAGCTATTCACAATGAGAGCGATGAGATAGTTAATCGCAAAATAAAGGCGGCACTTGCAAATGAAATCACGCCTATATTCTGTATCGGCGAAGAGCTTGCAATTCGTGAAGCAGGAACACATGTAGAACACGTTCTTAGCCAAGTTAGAATTGGGCTCAAAGGCTTTCACAAACCAGATTTAAAGAAGATAGTTTTTGCCTACGAACCTGTTTGGGCTATTGGAACTGGCAAAACTGCTAGTGCGGAAGATGCCCAAGAAGTTTGCCAAGCCATCCGAAATGAATTAGTAAAGATTGGCTCATCTGAAATCGCCGAGGCGGCCCGCATTCTTTATGGCGGTTCAGTTAAGTCGGCGAATATCGTCGAGATTATGAAACAAGAAGATGTAGATGGCGTCCTAGTTGGGGGAGCGAGCCTAGATCCTGAAGAATTCGCTCGAATTGCCAGATTCCATCGCGTAGTAACGGCGTAAATCTCACCCGTTAGGCAGGTATCCTTACCCCAGTGCTTTTTGTAGTTGATCCGAAGTGACCGTAATAAAAGGAGAAATACGTGGTTCTAGTTCTTTCAATCCTTCTCGTTGTAACTAGCGTTCTTATGATTCTGCTTGTACTCCTTCACAAGGGTAAGGGCAGCGGATTATCAGATCTCTTTGGTGGCGGTATTTCTTCAAGCTACGGTGGTTCTTCGGTTGTAGAACGCAATCTAGATCGAATCACAATCGTTGTTGGTGGTCTCTGGTTCGCAGGTGTAATTGCTTTGAGTTTAGTTCTTAAGAAGTAATAAGTTTTATAACTTTAATTAAGGGAGATAAATATGGGTAGCGCAATCCGTGGAAGTCGCGTCGGCGCAGGTCCTATGGGCGAAGCAGAGCGTGGCGATGCCATTGCTCGTTTCCGCGTTTCTTATTGGTGTGCCCAGGGTCATGAAACTCGTCCCTCTTTTGCAGAAGATGAAACAGTACAGATTCCAGAGATTTGGGATTGTCCTCGTTGCGGTTATCCAGCAGGTCTAAATAAAGATAAACCACCAATGCCAATTAAGAATGAGCCATATAAAACTCACTTGGCATATGTCAAGGAACGTCGCACAGAAGCAGAATCTAAGAAAATTTTGGAAGATGCACTTGCTCGTTTACGCGGCGAAGATTAAATAGTCTTAATCGCCTCAAGCAACTCTTTAATACCAGCACTTCGATTCTTTAGATGTATTCGCATTAGCGGAAGACCTCTGGATTCGAGCGCTTGGCCGTCACCCAACGCCTGGGCCATCAACAACGTATGGAAAGTGAAATCTTTTCCTGGGATAGCCAAATCCAATTCACTCTCACCGGTAATCTGAAAAAATATTCCATTGTGTTCTCCACCTTTATGGAACTGCCCGGTTGAATGTAGAAATCTCGGACCCCAGCCGAAGGTAACGCCCCGGCCTGATTTAGCGGCAAGGGTTTCACGTATTTCAGAAATAGCGTTATCGCCATGACGATCAAGGTATGCCATCACTGCTAGGTATTTCGATGGTGTACTTAAGAATTCGGCCAGCGCTTGATTTAGGTTTTCACTCGAACCCGAATAAAAAATCGCCAAGCTCTCTGTTTCAAAGTTTGGTTGCAATTTAGGAGGAGCAGAATTTGACCAAGTAGATAAAAGTTCGGCTGTGCGATCCTTTGCTTCAGTAACATTCGGTTGATTAAATGGATCAACGTTAAGCGCTCGACAGAGTAGAGCCGTAACCCATTCCCAAAGAATGAAATGCTCGCCAAGTGTTCCGACAACGCTTAATTCTCCAATGCCTTCGGCAAACCCAACGCTAACTGCCGCACCAGAGATTGCTGCGTTAGGTGACTCAATTACAATCGGAAGTCGACCGGTTCCGTTCTTCCCGGTTGATTCGGCGACTAGTTGTTCAATCCAGTCACCAATTCCTGGAACATTGGAGTCGGCATCACTTAGCGAAAAATTCTGGGAAGTATTTTCAAAGAGCAAGGTCGCGATTTTGATTGCTACTGAATTTGGGCTCGCAAACGTTTGGCTCGCCTTATCGGCATCATCGAGTAGAACTGATACATCAATCCCCATTAAGGCGGCAGGGACTAGACCAAATGCGCTCAAAGCACTAAATCTGCCACCAACATTTGGATCGGCATTTACAGTTCGGTAGCCAGATGCCCTAGAAGAGATATCTAGTGGAGACCCTGGATCCGTGACAATCACAAAGTGTTCTATCGGATTCAAGCCAGCGTCTTGGAAAATCTTTTCGAAGAGAGCTTTCTGTGATGCGGTTTCAATTGTGGAACCTGATTTCGATCCAACGACAACTAAGGTTGACGATAAATCTTCTGGAATTGCCGAAAGTATTTGTGCTGGGTCTGTGGTGTCGAGCACGGTTAAGTCTTTCCCATATGTCTTAGCCATAACTTCAGGCGCGAGTGAAGATCCGCCCATGCCACAAAGAATCAAATTTGTGAGCTTTTTAGATCTTGCCCAGGCGCTCAAGGCGTCGAGTTGGGGGAGTAATTCGCGGCTGGATTTCGGTAGGTCAATCCAATTCAATCGAACTTTCGCTTCGACCTGCGCAGCAGTTCCCCAAAGCGTTGAATCTTTATCCTCAAGTTTCGGTGCAACGATATTTAAATCTATCGCGGTATCGCCCTCGGGATTAAATTTTAGCGAAAGGGGCCCGGAAATATTTATCATCTATTTCCTTGCGATTGTTCGCAGCGCCGCATTCACGATATTTTCTGGTGTGAAACCGTAAGACTTGAAAAGTTCACCAGCAGATGCAGAAGCACCAAAGTGTTCGAGACTAATAATCTCGCCATGGTCTCCTACATATTTGTGCCAACCAGCACCTACGCCCGCTTCGATACTCACGCGAGCTTTGATATTCGCAGGAAGAACCCTGGCTTTGTATGAATCATCTTGTTCTTCGAACCATTCCAAACATGGGGCGCTAACAACGCGCGCTGCGATTGATTGGGATTTCAACAGTTCAGCTGCAGCAATTGCTATGGCGACTTCCGAACCCGTAGCAATCAAAATTACATCTGGCTCCTTAGGTGTATCACAGATTATGTAAGCACCTTTTGCAACACCTTCTGCGGCGCCACATGTTGACCGATCAATCACTGGCAGATTCTGTCTTGAGAGCGCTAATCCAACTGGCTTTCTACGTGTAATTATTTCGCGCCAAGCAATTGCAGTTTCATTTGCATCTGCTGGACGGATAAGAGCGAAATTCGGAATGAGCCTTAGCGAAGCGATGTGCTCTACGGGTTGGTGCGTTGGACCATCTTCGCCAAGTCCAATCGAATCGTGAGTCCAAACAAAGGTTGATGGAATATCCATAAGCGCAGCTAAGCGAACCGCTCCGCGCATGTAATCACTAAATACTAAGAAAGTTCCAGCAAAAGGCTTTGTCAATCCGTGGAGTGCGATGCCATTTACAATTGCGCCCATCGCATGTTCGCGAATTCCAAAGTGAATCACTCGTCCGAATGGATTCGCATTTTCCATTTCGCTAGTTGTGGGCAGGAAGGAACCGCCACCTGAAATTGTGGTGTTATTGCTTCCGGCTAAATCTGCTGAGCCACCCCAAAATTCTGGCAGTACTCCAGCGATTGCATTTATTACTTTTCCAGAAGCCGCTCGAGTCGCGATATCTTTTCCACTCTCGAAAACTGGGATAACTTTCTCCCAATTTGCTGGTAATTCTCTGGCCTCGAGTCTCTGTAACAGCGCGCTCTGATTAGGGTTCTTCTTACTCCACTCTAGAAAATCTTCTTGCCACTTGGCATGAGAAGCGGCGCCGCGATCTAATACCTTGCGAGTATGCTTCAAAACTTCTTCTGGAACAACGAAAGATTCTTCTGGATCAAACCCCAATACGGTTTTTGTAGCCGCAACTTCATCGGCCCCAAGAGCAGATCCGTGAGATTCCGCGGTGCCTCTTGCTTTAGGCGCTGGCCAGGCGATAACTGTCTTTAATCTAATAATGGTTGGTCTAGTTTTTTCGGATTGTGCTTCAACCATCGCTTTTTCAATTGCTACTTGATCAACATCCCCATCACTCTTCGCAGCGACTTCGATTACTTTCCAACCATAAGCACGATATCTGGCTGAGACATCCTCGGTGAATGCAACATGTGTGTCACCTTCAATTGAGATGCGGTTATCATCATAAATAACCTTTAGATTTCCAAGTTCTTGGGTACCTGCTAGTGAAGATGCTTCTGCGCTAATTCCTTCTTGCAAGTCGCCATCCGATGC
>WLCY01000048.1 GCA_009705075.1 Actinomycetota bacterium | reverse complement strand
GATCCACTGGACCATCAAAGAATCCTTGAATTTGTGAGGTGTGTAAATCAACAACCATTAGTCGATCAGCGCCAGCAGTCTTGAAGAGGTCTGCCATAAGTCGTGCAGAGATTGGCTCGCGACCGCGGTGCTTCTTATCTTGGCGCGCATAACCATAGAAAGGTGCAACGACGGTAATTCGCTTTGCTGATGCGCGCTTGAGGGCATCAACCATAATCAATTGCTCCATGATCTGTTTATTAACTGGAGCGCTGTGCGATTGAATTACGAAGGCATCGCTTCCGCGAACACTCTCTTCGAAGCGAACAAATATTTCACCATTCGCAAAGTCATATGCGGATGTTGGTGTGATTGGAATACCAAGCTCGGCGGCGACTCCTTCTGCCAACTCTGGATATCCGCGACCAGTAAAGATACGTAGTCGTTTCTCCGAAGTGAGGCGAAGTTCGCTCATCTCTTAGCTCCCTTATTCCGAGGATTCTTTAGCACCGGCAGCTTTTGCTGCCTGCGCAGACTTGGTTGCGGATCTCTTTCGAAGTACCCAGCCAAGAATATTACGTTGCTTCGATCTTGCAACACCCATCGCCCCTGCTGGAACATCGTCAGTAATTACCGACCCTGCTGCAGTGTAAGCGCCATCCCCGATTGAAACTGGGGCAACCAACATGGTGTCGCTTCCGATTCGAACTTCATCGCCAATTTTCGTCTTATGTTTTTCAACGCCATCGTAATTCACAAATACCGTGGCCGCCCCAATATTTGTTCCAGAGCCAATTTCAGCATCCCCAACGTATGACAGATGTGGAACTTTTGAACCTTCGCCGATTGTCGAATTCTTAATCTCAACATATGCGCCAGCCTTAGCCCCAGCCGCTAACTTGGTTCCGGCGCGAAGGTAAGAATATGGACCTACGTTGGCACCAGTACCAACTTCACAATCAACGCAATTAGATTCGATAACACTTGCGCCGTTAGCAACGCTTACATTCATCAAAGTTGTCCGTGGCCCAATTATTGAGTTGGCGCCGATTGTTGTTGTTCCGGCAAGCCAGCTCTCTGGAAAAATTGTTGCATCAGCTGCGATTTTCACTGTTGAGTCAATCCAAGTTGTGGTTGGGTCGATAATCTCAACGCCATTTAACATATGTTCGTAATTGATTCGGTCACGCATAATCGCCGCGCATTCTGCGAGTTGTGAACGATCATTAATTCCTAAAGTTTCGCTGTAATCATTTGAAAGGATTGCAGCAGCTTTGCCGCCAGATGACTTAATCTCAGCAATTACATCCGTTAAATAAAGTTCGCCCTGTGAATTATTGCTCTTTAACTTTGAAACACTTGCACGAAGCGCTTCGATATCAAAGAGATATACCCCGGTGTTTATTTCATCAATCAGTTTGATTTCATCTGATGCATCGCGCTCTTCAACGATTGCAACAATCTGCCCAGCTTCGTCCCGCAAAATTCGGCCATACCCAGTTGGGTCGGGAAATTCGGCAGTTAAGACCGAGACGGTATTTCCGGCTTTGTTATGGGCACCAATAAATTCGGTAAGAGTTTCACTTCGAAGAAGTGGGGTATCGCCAGCACAAATTAATACGGTTCCTGCTACTTTCAAATCTGCGAGCGCAAGTTGAACTGCGTGACCTGTTCCATTTCGCTCTGCTTGAAAAACAGTTATTGCGCTTGGAACGATTTGCTTCACGTGGGCTTCAACGGCTTCACGGCCGGCCCCAACAACAACGCGTAATTGCCCTGGATCTAATTTAGCTACCTGAGTTAAGACGTGATCAATAATTGTCTTACCTGAAATGAAATGAAGAACTTTAGGAGTTTGTGACTTCATGCGAGTTCCCTCGCCGGCTGCCAGCACGATTGCTACATCTAGCTTTTCGAACGCTGTGCCCAAGTTCCACTCCCATCCGTTACGTCAGATATGAATTGGTGGCTCCGCCACCAGGTATCGATCCTGGACCCTGGGCTTCAAAGGCCCATGTGCTAGCCACTACACAATGGCGGAACCTGAATTCTCCCCTATAACTATCGATACCACCAAACTCTAGATGCTCTGAATTACACGCGCCCCATGCACCGGACCACTAGCCCGCACCACACCCGCAACAACCCCGCTAGAACTTAGCGCCACAGTTAAATCCATGGACTTTTCTTCATCTTCGACGAGGAATGCAACAGTTGGCCCTGATCCAGAAACGATTCCACCAAGTGCTCCGTAATCTCTGCCAACATCCAAAACAAGACGAAGCGCTGGACGAAGTGAACATGCGGCTGCTTGTAAATCATTTGAAAGCGCTTGACCTAAAGCAGTTGCATCACCAGCACGAAGTGCTTGCATCATTGAATCACTTACTTGCGGGCTTGAAACATCTAGACCTTCACGTAATCGATCACACTCTTGATAAACCGCAGGTGTTGAAAGTCCTTGTCCGGCAAGTGCAAGTACCCAGAAATAATTACCACGACTTAGCGCTGGCGTTAATTGATCTCCGCGACCGCGACCGATTGCTATTCCGCCAGAGATTCCAAATGGCACATCGCTCCCTAATTGCGCAGCGATTAATTCCATCTCATCGCGAGAGAGCCCAAGTTCAAAGAGCGCATCCATTGCAACAATTACTCCTGCGGCATCAGCGCTACCACCTGCCATTCCACCAGCGACTGGAATCTCTTTCTTTAAATGAATTGCTAAATCTGATGTGAGATCAAATTTCTCGGCCATCAGCTTTGCGGCCCGAACCGCAAGATTCTCATCATCAGCGGGAACGCCAGCGGATGTTGCACCAGAGAGTGTTAAGCCGATTCCTGAACCTGCTTCTGCAAATTTAATACTTACATCATCAAAGAGGGAGATCGCCTGAAAGACAGTTGTTACTTCGTGGAAGCCATCGCTTCCTAATGGACCGACCGCTAACTGCAAATTTATCTTTGCCGGTACCCGAACTATTACTCCGCGCGTGCTCATTTAGAAAGCGTAATCGCAATCTTGATGAAATCATTGAGTTCTAGCGCTTCGCCCCGAATTGTTGGATCAATGCCACTAGCTTCGATAATGGCGCTTGCTGCCGCGCTACCGCCACAGATGTCGCTGAGTGCGGCCCGCATCATCTTTCGCCGTTGGGCAAATGCCGCATCAATAATCTTAAAAGTGGATTTACGCAAAACTTCATCCCCTGGGCTTTCATGTCGAACAAATCGCACAAGTGACGAGTCAACATTTGGAACTGGCCAGAAAATTGAGCGACTTACAGTCCCGGCAGAAGTTAAATCCGCCCACCATGCTGCCTTCACTGATGGACTGCCATAAACCTTGCTATTTGATTTAGCTACCAAGCGATCTGCCACCTCACTTTGGACCATAACAACGCCAGCCCGCAAAGAAGGGAAAAGCTCCAAGAATCGAAGTAGGACTGGGACTGAAACGTTATAAGGCAGATTGGCAACGAGAACTGTGGGCTCTGATGGAAGAGATGAAACACCCATTGCATCTTCATTGAGAATCGTTAACTTTGAGGCATCAAAGCCATGTCGCTTTGCAGTTTCCGGAAGTTCTAAAGCGAGGCGATCATCAATCTCAATTGCAATAACTTCACGCGCACTTTCCAGCATCGCAAGAGTTAGTGAGCCAAGACCCGGGCCGATTTCAAGTGCAACATCGCTTTCTGTTACGCCGGCACTCTTAACTATCTTGCGACAGGTATTTGCATCGACAACAAAGTTCTGGCCGAGTTTCTTTGTTGGGCGAACGCCAATTCGTTCTGCTATCTCACGAATTTCAGCAGCGCCAAGTAAGTTGCTCATTTAGGCGAAAGATCCAAAAAGGCGTTCGCAGTTATTTGAAATCGCAGTTGCTAATTCATCTACATCTTCGCCACGTTCTTGCGCCATAAAGCGAAGAATTGTTGGAATTTGTGCCGGTGTATTTAGTGAACCGCGATGTGGCATAGGAGCCAAGAATGGTGAATCGGTCTCTACTAATAATTGATCCAAGGGAACAAGCTTTACCGCTTCGCGAAGCGCGGGTGCGTTCTTAAAAGTTAGCGTGCCGGCAAAGGAGAGGATGTATCCCTTCTCAATGCATTCACGGGCCATCTGCGCGTCTCCGGAGTAGCAGTGAAAAATAGTTTTTTCTGGTGCGCCCTCTTCGAGAAGTACATCTAGAACATCGCGGTGTGCATCGCGGTCGTGAATTACCAGAGCTTTATTTACTTTCTTAGCAAGGGCGATATGTCTGCGGAAAGAATATTTCTGTCGCTCCTGAAGTTCAGGTTCAGTTCGGAAATAATCTAAACCAGTTTCCCCAATCGCACGCACTCTTGGGTGCTCGGCCAAGCTTTCGATTATTGCTAAGTCAGCTTCTAAATCATCGACAACCGGGGCTTCATTTGGATGAAGTGCTACCGCCGCTAAAACGTTGGGCCAGTGTTCTGCCATTGCTACACACCATTTAGATTGTTCTGCTGAATAACCAACTTGAACTATGCGATCGATTCCAACGCTTCTGGCCTCTTCTAGAACTCTGCCTACTTCTGGTGAATCAGGGGCGGTGTTAGTAACAATTTCGATATGAGCATGTGCATCAACACACTTAACATTTAGTGGTTCTGGAAGTGGTGGAGCCGGGCGATCAATATCGCGATTGTGACGATCAGGATCAGCCACGAGCTATTCCAGCCTTGGAAATAAGACAGCGCCCTTTGTAACTTTGCAGCCAGCCGGCAGAACTCCCCATGTTGCGACTTCGGAAATCTTCTGAGAACCGATATCTCCAAGAGTTTCCTGCGCGCCAATTGATTCCCAGAGAATTTGTGTTGTCGCTGGCATTACTGGGTGCAGTAGTACGGCAAGCGCACGAATTGCATCAGCAGTGTTATACAAAACTTCATTTAGCTCTGCGGTGCGAGATTCATCTTTTGCTATCGCCCAAGGTTCTTTCTCGGTTACATAACCATTTACTCGCTTGCAGAACTCCATAATCGCGTTAATTCCACCTTGAAAATCTAACGCGACCATTGCATTATCGGCTGCTTCCACAGTTGTCGCTAGAAGAGTAGCCAAACCATCGTCCTTTGCTACTGCTGGAATCTTGCCATCACAATACTTTTCAATCATTGCGATCAAGCGTGAAGCGAGATTGCCAAAATCATTTGCTAATTCACTGGTGTAACGAGCTGACATATCTTCCCAAGAGAATGAACCATCTGTGCCAAAGGGAATAGCGCGCAAGAAGTAATATCTAAAGGCATCTACTCCGAAATGTTCAGTGATATCACTTGGTGCAATTCCAGTGAGCTTAGATTTACTCATCTTCTCGCCACCGACCAATAACCAACCGTGAGCAAATACTTTCTTTGGAATTGCAACGTTGGCAGCCAT
>WLCY01000047.1 GCA_009705075.1 Actinomycetota bacterium | reverse complement strand
TGGGAGAAGGCACTAAGCGAGAAGACTAAAGTTGTTTTCATTGAAACTCCAAGTAACCCGATGTTGGAAATTGTTGATCTCAAAATGGTTAGCGACCTTGCACATTCTGTAGGGGCCACGGTAATCGTTGATAATGTGATGGCATCTCCGATACTGCAGAAGCCTTTGACTCATGGCGCTGATGTAGTTATGTATTCCGCTACGAAACATATTGATGGACAGGGCCGGGTCTTGGGTGGCGCAATTCTTGGTAGCTTTGATTACATTCAAGGATATTTGAATCCATTTGTTCGACATACCGGGCCAACACTTAGCGCCTTCAACGCCTGGGTCCTAGTTAAATCTCTTGAAACATTAGCGATGCGCGTAAATAGAATGAACGAGAGCGCCCAAGTAGTTGCGGAATTTTTAGCAGAACAACCAAAGGTTAAATCTGTTAATTATCCTGGTTTAAAGACGCACGCTGGTTATGAAATCGCTCAGCGGCAGATGTCTGGCGCAGGAACAACTTTAAGTTTTGAAATAGCCGGAGGAACCCCAAAGTTATTTGAGTTCATGGATGCCTTAAAAGTTATAGATATTTCAAATAATCTGGGTGATAGCAAATCACTAATCACACACCCGGCCTCGACTACACACCGCAGACTCGATGAGGCGACCAGAGAATCAATGGGGATTACCGATTCACTTGCCCGCCTATCTATTGGGCTAGAGCACTCTTCAGATCTAATTAAGGATTTACAACAAGCGCTGCGATAACTAGCAGCAATGAATAAACACTCAAATAAGTAATTGACCATTGAAATAACTTTGCGGCAGCCTTATTTGAATCAGGTCCATCAATCTTAAGCAGTTCAAGCCCAAAGCCAAGCGCTATCAAAATTGTTATGACCCAGCACCACCATGGCAGCCCTTCACTCCAATTTACGCCAAGTGAAGCTAAGACCATTCCGATGGTATGAAACCACATCTGCTTTTCAACTGATTTAATTGATGCGACAACTGGCAACATTGGAATTCCAGCAGCTTCATAATCATCTCGATATTTAATTGCTAGCGCCCAGAAATGTGGCGGTGTCCAGAAAAATATGACTAAGAAAAATAGCCATGCTGTGAGCGAGAGTGAATTTGTTATTGCTGCCCAACCAATTAAGACTGGCATGCAACCTGCAATTCCGCCCCAAACAATATTCTGTGAAGTTCTACGTTTTAAGCCAATGGTGTAACCAAATACGTAGAACACAATTGCTGCAGCGGTTAAGACTGTTGCCCACAACGTTGTATATATAGAGAATATTGATAACGAAATAATGGTCAAGGCAGATGCAAAGATAAAAGCCTGCGTCTCGGTAACAGCTCCAGTTACGATTGGCCGTTTTGCAGTTCTAATCATTAAGCGATCTGAATCTACTTCGATAATCATATTAAATGCATTTGATGCGCCGGCAGCAAGAGTTCCGCCAATTAGGGTTGCAAGTGTTAAACCCAGTGGAGGCACGCCCTTTGCTGCAAGAAAAAGCGCCGGAAGAGTTGTAACTAATAAGAGCTCGACTACCCGTAATTTCATGAGTGCGATGTAAGGTGTAATTTTTGAGTTGCTCATTTCATTGGCCTTCTAACTCAACTTCTGCAGGCTTGGCCACTGTCGCCAACATCTTGTCAATTGTTTTTCTTGCCAAATCTCGTGACTTCTCGGTTGGCGTTACTTTATTGGCAATTACGGCAAATACATATTCATTATCGCCAACTTCAACATAGCCAGCCAGAGTTACAGATGTATTTATCCAACCAGTTTTCGCTTTAACTAACCCAGCTGCCGCCTTCCCTGATTTCTTAAAGCGATCCTTTAAAGTTCCAGATTCTCCTGCAACGGGTAGGCCGGCATAAACTGGATAAAATTCTGGTTCGTTTCTTATCTTCCAAAGCAGTTCCGCAATTGTTCTTGCAGAGACTCGGTCATCATGGGAAAGACCGCTGCCATCCTTTACATCTAGCCCTTTTGAATAGACACCTAACTGCTGCAGAGTTTCTTGAAATGCCAGATTCATTCCATCACTATCGCGCGTGAAACCTAATTCATCAGCGGCATTTCTGGCCAGGCGATCTGCCAAAGTGTTATCACTCCAGAGCAAGGTGAATTCAATAATTTCATTCAGCGGTGGAGATGAAACTTCGGCAAGGGGAGTTAAACCCGAGACGTTTTTTACATCAGCCTTTGTTGTTCGCTTAAAATTTAAATTCTTTCCATAGAAAGTTTGAAGATTTTCAATATCTTTAGTGAAGAGACCATTAAATTCGATTGTTACCGCTTTGGGATCGGCGCCGGTGCTACTTATGGCGTTTATCAATTTTGTTGAGAGTGCTCTTTGAAATTTCTTTGCCGAACTAGGGCTCGTCGTTAACCAGGGATCGTATTCACCAAGAAGAATAAATCGCTGCGGGTCAGATGTTGTGCTTATAGAAGTTTTGAAAGTTCGATCTTGCCCAAATGCTCTGATAGCCGTCACGGATGAAATTAGTTTCAAAATTGACGCCGGGGCTCTTGGAATATCAGCGCTACTTTCAAAGATTTCCGTCTGACTAATTGGGTCAATTACCAAAATCCCAGGATCTGCAAGAGCGGATGATTTTGCAAATTCTTCGAATGACTTAGGAACGTTAAGTGCATTTGCAGGAATTGCGGTAATCATTGAAAGCGCAATCACCAGTTGAATAGCTAAGAATTTGCGCACTCTCAAATTATGCCGTTAATTTCTTTTTAAATCTTCCTTGCGATGTAGCAGCACCTAAGAGAACAATCACACCGCCTACTGGCTCATGCCATGAGATGTGTTCTCCCAAGAAAATCCAGCCTACAAAAACCGCAACGACAGGGGTTAGGTAAGTTACCGAACTCGCGATTGAACTTCCGGCTCGCTCTACTATTTGGAAATTCCAAATATAGGCAATTCCACTACCAAAAACGCCAAGTGCAATCATTGCGAGAATTGGTCCCAGCCGATACTCATCTTCCGCAATTCCATCAATTAAATAGAAAGGTAAAAGCGTTGCCGCTGCTGCCGTGACTTGGCTCGCGGCTAGAGCTTCGGCTCGCAAATTTAGCGGAGTTAAATACTTCTTGATAATTGGGAATGAGAGGCCATAGCAAGTGATTGCGGCGAGAAGAGCAACTGCACCTACTGCAGAATTTGAGCCAATGCCCTTCCAAATCCCAAGAACAACTAGAACACCAGTGCCTCCCAGAATCAAACCAATAATCTGATGTTTGGCAATTTTTTCAGATCTAAAAACGAAGAGAATAAAAATAAGGGTGGAAAGTGGTGTGCAGGCATTGATGATTCCGGCAAGAACTGTTGTAACTCGTTGCTCAGCAAAGGCAAATAATATTCCTGGAAATACATTGAGCAGTAGCGAAACAATCCACAAAATAAACCAGGTTTTACGATCAGTAGGAAGTGAAACTCCTCGAACTTTGGCAATTAAAAGTAGGGCCATTGCACCAAGTGCGCATCGCCCAAATGCGACGCCGATTGGGGTTAAAAACTCCAGCCCAAGTTTGATGAAAATAAATGAGCAACCCCAGACCAAGCCAAGAGCTAAGTAAATAGGTAGCCAGGATTTTTGCTTCATGCAAACTCCCCCTAATGTTTGGGTATGACTACCGCAGAAATTGGACCTGGTGAATTCTATCCAGTGGTCGGCGTTGGTCCTCATCCAACGCCTTGGCCAACAGAGAAACATTTTGACCCGGAGCTTTTGGCAAACGGAGATCGCAGAAATGTTCTAGATCATTATCGTTACTGGAGCGTTGAAGCAATTGTCGCTGATCTAGATACTAAACGTCATGATCTGCAGATTGCCATTGAAAATTGGCAACATGATTTAAATATTGGTTCAGTTGTAAGAACTGCAAATGCCTTCAATGTTTCTAAAGTTCACATCGTAGGAAAACGTGACTGGAATAAACGTGGCGCTATGGTTACGGATAAATACCTTCACGTTCTTCACCATCCAACGGTCGCTGATTTCAAAATTTGGTGCAACGAAAATGGTGTGCCAATAATCGGAATAGATAATCTGCCAATTTCAAAAGAGTTAGAGAAGACCGAACTTCCTAGTAAATGTGTTCTCTTCTTCGGACAAGAAGGCGCCGGTATGTCAGATGAAGCGGTTGATATTTGCGAAACCGTGTTGGCAATCAGGCAGTACGGCTCAACAAGATCCATGAATGCATCTGCGGCAGGTGCAATTGCTATGTACGCCTGGGCAATGCAGCACTTAAATAACTAATCTTCTTTTATTACATCCTCAACGGCAGCAATCCGCCGGCGAATTTCTTCAGCTTCATCAACTCGGCCGAGAGTTTCAAGAACGTCAGCCATTCGGCCCTCGATTTCTAGAATAAATTCAAAATCTTTACTCTCACTATCGGTTGCTATTTCAAGAACCCGATCAAAGGTATTTAGACCCTCTTCACCTTGTCCCGCAACTATTTGTGCTTTGGCTAATTCAAATAACGAATAAGTCTCACGATAGTGATCGTGCGCAGTAATGAATACATCTAGAGATTTTTGTGCGGCGGTAATCGCACCTTCACCATCACCAATTTCAATTAAACAATGCGCAATTTTCTGATCGCATCTGGCTACATTGATAACTTCTTTCAACTTCTTAAAGAGTATTCTTGCTTCTTGAAAAGACTCTAGCGCTTCGCCATAATTCTTCAGTTCTCGTTGTGCGCAACCTATTAGATGTAAATCATTTGCAGCGCCACTGTCATTGCCATCTACTAAATGTTCTTGCACGCATTCAGTCATGCATTCAATAGTTTTCTCATACTCCTTCGAAGAAAACCACCATTCTCCAAGAGTGCAAGCTAAATCAATTGCGAGTGGAGATTTAGATTCTCGAAGTAGCGCAACTGCCTTGCTCATTGCAGTAGCTGCTTCGCTCATGCGCTTCAATTGATTTAAGTTATAACCAATCGCCGAATAGGCCTGCGCTAAACCATCAGATGGAACTACGGTTCCAAGTTCGGCGTAAATATCTCGAGCAGTTTCGGCGAGCGCAAGCGCTTCGTCATATTGACCTCGGGCATAAATACGTGCGCTTAATTCATAAAAAGTATTTGCTCGATCTAGACCTTGAACCTCTGGAATTCGCTCCCAGAGCATCTCCTCGGTGACAATATCTTCTGTTGAATCATCGTCCTCGCTCATGTCTAAAACTCTAGCAATACCTTCCGCCATCTGCATCGGCAGGGGTATAGTTCCGACACGTGCGTTTCTTAAATAACCCTAGCCACGACCTGACCTATGACGATGTCTTCATGGTCCCGAGCGCTTCCAATATTGCAAGCCGAATGGATGTAGACCTCTCTACTCATGACGGTACGGG
>WLCY01000046.1 GCA_009705075.1 Actinomycetota bacterium | reverse complement strand
TCTAAACCTAATAGAAGTGAGAAACCAGCAAGTGATTTTGTAGCCTTATCCAATTTTTTCCGCTCGGATTTTACGATTTTCAACTCGGCCGGCAGTAAATGGTTATAGACCAGTTCAGCATCAGCATTGGCAACAACAAAATCTGCAAGATGTGTTCTCCCTCCAGTAACGACACCGGTTGCTTTACCTGAGTTGTGGGATATCTCTGATACAGGGGAGTTAAGTTCGAAGTGGACGCCAAGTTCGCGGCACCGAGTTTCAAGAGCGACCGCAAGTTGCCCAATCCCACCTTTGATGTGCCAGGCGCCGAAAGATGATTCAACAAATGCGATAGTTAAAAGTACTGCAGGAACTTTGCGGGGATCTGAACCTGAATAAGTTGCGTATCGGTCAACAACTTTAGCCAGGTATGGATTCTTGGTGTACTTAGCGGTCATTGAACGAAGTGAAGTCAGCGGTGAAATTGTTCGCAGGTCGGAGAGAAAATTCTTTCGTCGAAGCAGGTTGGCAATCGATTTGAGTTCGGATTCAACAAATGGGCCGCGCGAGACGTCCCACATATTTTCAGCGCGTTGCATCAAGTTATGCCACTCATCGCCGGCGCTCTTGCCTAATACCGATTCAATCGAATCGCAAATTCCTTTTAGCGAGAGATTTGGGAAGCTAATTTTAGTTTCATCGGCGAAGTTATACTCAAAAGCTGGATCAACGGGTTCTATCTGCAGAACGTGTTCTATCCGTTTCCCGGTTTTTAAAAATAGATCTCGATATACAGCAGGCAAAGTAAGGAGTGAGGGACCGGTATCGAAAGCGTAATTGCCTATCCATTTAGTCTGGCACTTTCCACCAGTCCGATCGCTTGCTTCAAATACGGTGACTGAGTGTCCAGATTTTGCTAAACGTGCCGCCGCAGACATGCCGCCGATACCGGCTCCAATGACGATTACTTTTGACATTAGGAAATTGCCCGCCCGCGCCATTGCAAAGTGCCACGAGATTTTCTGATTGAAGAGAGAACAATTAAATAGAACAGAACAAGTATCGCAACTGGATGAAGAAAAGCATATGCTGGGTTTGATTTAGTTTTAAGCGCCGATAGCACGCGAGATAAGAAGATAAAGACAACTGGTGCACCAAAACTCAAATATGGAGAGACTCCAGTAATTGCCAGCAGAAATAGCGCAAGAATTGTTCCAGTTGTCCCACCAAATGCCTTCCAAAGTGATTTGGTATATCCATCAATTAATTCTGTGCTGGACTGATACATACGACAACTTGCAACTGAACTACCTTCTGCAACTCCGCCCTTAAAACCTTTTGCTATGAGAGCTCTTGCAAGTTCTAAGTCATCTAGTACCTCAGCGGCTATTGCACCATGCCCGCCAGTTGCCTCGTATGCAGTTCGTTTAACAATAAAGAATTGGCCATTAGCAATAGTCATAGAACGATTCGGATATTTTTCAGCAATTCGAAGGGGCACACTTGCAATCCATGACCACTGTAAAAGCGGCTGGATTAACTTCTCCATAAAACTTTCGGCAATTTGTTTTGGATATGGCGAGATGTAATCCCACTTCAGGCTGTTCATCTTTGTAATGGCCGAGGCGATTGCATAAGGGTGTAGTCGGACATCGGCATCAACAAATACCAAATACTCTCCAGACCCTGCTCTGGCTAAGTTATGACATGCCCAATTCTTCCCAAGCCAACCTTCAGGCAGCGCTGATCCAGTTAATTTCTTCACTTTAAACATCGAAATTAAATTACCGGTCTGGTCCGAAGAACCATCATCTAGCGCATAAATTTGTGGAGAATTTAGCATCTCAGAGTTAAGTAGCGACTTGAGACAGGCCTCTACGTTTGCTTCTTCATCCCGCATTGGAACCAAAATATCCACGGATGCGTCAATGTTTTTCGCACCCTTAAGTCCGACTACGCGCATATTTATAACGTTAGACACTGTAATAAATAGCGCAATTGCGCAGAGCCAGAACTCAGCCATTTATTTAAGTAAATCAGGCTTTCCAAATGAGATTACAAAGAGATAAGGCGAAATCCACAGAGCAAATGCGATTCCACCGAGTAGTGCAACGCCGGGACGATCAAAGAAGAATAAGTTTCCGACAACTCCGGAGAATAAAGTCCAGCCCAAGAAAATATCCGGAATCGTTGAATTTACACCTTTTTTCCGTCGCTCTTTTGGAAGTATCAGATTCAAAAGTGCCATCAATCCCATTCCAGCAAATAACCAGCCCGCTGAGTTAGAAAGTGGAATCTCTGGTTGAAATGGAACATGCGGACCAACCACATCCCAAGTCCAACGACCAGCGGCAACCATCTGAGGATCAAGGAACAAATCCCAAACCATCAAACCGGCGCCACCATAGATAAAGGCCCAACTTGGAATTGTCTTCCTTGCCGCGATTAAAACTGGATGTGCCATCATGATCCAAGCAAAGGGGACAAGGATTGGTACTCCAAAAAATTTAATGCCAAGTGAATCGTCATAGAAATAATTCCCAAAGGGCCAACCGGTTTTGCTGCCTACTATTTCAACAATTAGTGCAAATAGAAAAGTAACCGAGCCAAAAGTTATGAAATAACGGAAGCCATATGACAGTAGCGAGTGCATCAACATCAAAATTGCACCGGCAACTACTGTAATTATTGTTACATATCTAAGTGAATCACCAGATACCAAGGGATATGAAATTTGGATTGCAATTGTGAGAGCTAAGAGTAGAAATAGACCCAAACTCTGGTTTGCGGAAATACCTTTGCGCCGATTATTTCTTGGGCGGTATTGGCGAATCGACATGGTGCAATTCTGCCTTATTAATGGCTAGAACCCACCATGCTCCTCAATGATTGCAAAGCGTGCAAACAATTCCTCGGCATACCAATCCAAATCTTTCGTCTCCTGAATTGCTTTTAGGTGCGCGGCTCCCTTATACGCGAACTCCCTAAGTGCACTCCCAGATTCCCATCTAGAGAACGTTCCTTGGAGTCCGATTGGGGCTTCGCCAATACCAATTGCGCTCTGTAAGCCAGGTGCCGCCTTCAAACTCACAGTTACGGGAGGCACGGCTGACCAAAACTTAGAATTCATTCGCCATTTGATTCGTGCACGAGTTAGCGCAGCAACTGGTCCTTCCCAATTTGAAATCTGATTGCTATCGAAAGGCTGCGCTTTAGACCATTTTCCATGTGAGGAAATTGGTTGCAAAATGCCACGATATTCGGAAGTGGCAATCTTGCGCCAACTTGAAATCAAGGAAGAGGCATCAAATGATTCCACTTCGCTCCTTGGGATAACAACTAACAAACCCCAACGCCTTGCATCGGCATCACCTGGAGTAAAAGTTTCACCTCGACCAGTTCCAAGTGATTTGAAGAAGGTAATTTTAGAGCTTCGGTTAAGCGATATTCGATCTAGTGCCATATGAATAATTGCACTAGGTATTGCACTAAACCTAATCTTCCAGAAATAGACCAAGACAATCATTACGCGACTCCGGCTGTCGCAAATATTTCAGATACAACTTCATCTGGTCGATCCCACATCGGAGCATGTCCGCAAACTGGAAGCACGACCCATCTGCAATGCGCCGGCGCTAAGGATCGCTCCTGCGAATTTTCAACCGGCAATGTCCAATCAGAATCCCCAAAGATTATGGTGGTTGGTACAGTTTTCGGAATCGCTTTATCAAATCTACGATGCAACATTGCATCCCACGTGTGGTAATAACCGTGGCAATTGCCCAGAGCGGTAACAGCATCAATGCAAGTTTCTAAATCTAAAGTAGACCAATTAGGGGTAAATGCCTCAAATCCAATTTTGCGAGCTATCCCAACTTTTAATAACTTAGGGGCAACGCCTTTTAATGAATCGGCCATTACTTTTGAAAATGCATAACGTGCGCGGGTGGTTGCAGGATTTTGCCAAAGGCCCGCTGGCGCAAGACCCACAAGAGATTTAATTCGCTCAGGATTTAGCGCTGCCATTTCTAGTGCAACCCAGCCCCCAAGTGAATTGCCAGCTAAATGAAAGTTATCAATTCCATTTTCATCCATTAAATCAAATACCAATTTCGCCAGTACTTCTGGCTCGAGCGCGCGATGATCTACCCAATCAGCATTGCCATGCCCTGGAAGATCAAGGGTGATGACTTTAAATTTAGTTTCGAGTTTTGGAATGATTGGTTTCCAAGCGGTTGCCGCAGAGCCAAGGCCATGAATTAAAACTATTGGTTCCAAAGAACCGTACGATTGGTAAGCGAGTTTTGGTTTATTCATTCACCAACGACCATTGGCTTGGCACTAGTGCATTTAATCAATTCAGAGTAAGTAGTTGGATAAACCGAATGTGGATGGCCCGCTGCCGCCCATACAACTTCATAATCATTTAGCGCTTCATCTATCAAGATTGTTGCGGGAGAAATCCAGCCAACAGGGGATACGCCCCCTATCGAGAATCCTGATTTTTCCTTTACATAATCGGCATCTACTCGGTGCAATTTAGCAACACCAAGATTTTCTGCGACTAGCTTTGTGTCAACGCGGTGGCGACCACTTGTAATTACCAAAAGTGGAGATTCATCATCTAGTTTGAAAACAATTGATGAGGCAACCTGTCCAACCAAAATACCTAGAGCATCTGCTGCTTCTTGTGCGGTGCGTGCGCTATCTGAGAGAACATGAACTTCGCCTTGCACTCCAAGCTCTTTTAGCTTTGCAGAGACGCGTTGTACCGAAGGATTTTGAAGGACGTTTTCCATGGCCTTACTTTAGATGAAGTTAGATAATTTCTTTAAGCAGGGCTTCTACTCGGCTCTTTATTTCATCTCGAATAACTCGAACTGATTCGATTCCTTGTCCAGCAGGATCGTCTAAAACCCAATCTTCATAGCGTTTGCCGGGATAGAAAGGGCAGGTATCGCCGCATCCCATGGTTATAACGACATCAGATTGTTGGACTGCTTCGGTAGTTAAAACCTTTGGCACGTTATTTGCGATATCAATCCCGACTTCATTCATTGCCTCAACTGCGATTGGATTTATTGAATCCTTGGGAGCAGATCCCGCAGAGAGAACTTCAACTTTGCCACCAGAAAGGGCAGTCATGAATCCGGCAGCCATTTGAGAGCGACCGGCATTGTGAACACAAACGAATAGGACTGATGGCATAGCAAAATGATAGTGGGGAAATCTAATTACTTCGTTAAGATTACAAAATGATGAAGGGCGCATCGACTCCAAGAATGGCTATCAATTCCGCCATACTCTTTGGATTCGCGCTTATTTCGCATGCCATTGCGGGTGGAAGGTTTACCACCGTTGGTCGATTGTTTGCGATGGGATTACTAATTGTTGTTGCGTTGTTCATTTTGGGTCGGAGTGTTTTATCTGGGCCACGTCTCGCGCTCTTAGTCTTAGTTGTGCAAAGCGCGACTCACT
>WLCY01000045.1 GCA_009705075.1 Actinomycetota bacterium | reverse complement strand
TATTTCAAAATATCTGAACGTGGCTCAACCGTAGGTCGCGAAGTACGTGGTGGTTTCGTCACGTTCTTCACAATGGCTTACATCGTGGCACTTAACCCGTTGATCATCGGTCTTTCAAAAGATGCTGACGGAAAGTTCCTCGGAGGTGGAGACGCTCCAAACCTTGCGGCAATTGCTGCAGCGACTGCATTAATCGCAGGCGTACTCACAATCCTGATGGGCGTAGTTGGAAACTTTCCACTAGCGCTCGCAACTGGTCTAGGCCTAAACACTTTCGTTGCAGTAGGTATTGCATCGAAGATGTCATGGGCTGATGCAATGGGACTTGTTGTTCTTGAAGGAATCATTATTACCATTCTTGTTCTAACAGGATTTAGAACTGCGGTATTTCGTGCCGTACCCGCGCAACTAAAGATTGCTATCTCTGTTGGTATCGGTCTATTCATTGCACTTATCGGTCTTGTTGACGCCGGCTTCGTACGTCGTACTGGAACTGGCCCTGTACCGGTCACACTAGGCGATGGCGGAACTCTTGTTGGTTGGCCAATCGTTGTATTTTGCTTTGGTCTTCTTCTGATGATCGGACTAATGGTCAAGAAGGTTAAGGGCGCAATTCTTATTGCAATCATTGTTTCAACAGCAGTAGCAATTGCAATTGAATCAGCTTTCAAGATTGGGCCACTATTTGATGGCGCAACTGGAAAGACAAATCCTAAGGGTTGGAATTTGAACGTTCCTGCGATGCCATCAGATGTGATTGCTACACCTGATTTTGGTCTTCTGGGACAGTTCAGCCTCTTTGGTTCTTTCGAAAGAATTTCACTAGTTGCTGCAATTCTCTTCGTATTCACTCTTTTGCTTTCTGACTTCTTCGACACTGTTGGAACGATTACAGCAATCGGTCACGAATCAGGGCTAATTGACAGCAAGGGCGATGTCCCAAATAACAACAAGATCCTCTTTGTTGACTCAGTTGCCGCAATGGCCGGTGGTGCTGGAAGCATCTCTTCAAATACCAGCTACATCGAATCCGCTGCAGGTGTCGGTGAAGGTGCTCGTACAGGTTTGTCATCAGTCGTAACTGGTGTGCTATTCCTGTTGACCACTTTCCTTGCGCCACTAGTTGCGGTAATTCCTTACGAAGCAGCTACTCCTGCACTTGTAGTCGTTGGATTCTTGATGATGACACAGATTAAGGGCTTGGATTGGGCAGACTATGGAATTGCAATTCCGGCGTTCTTAACAATCATCTTGATGCCATTTACTTACAATATTTCCGTAGGTATTGGCGCAGGATTCGTTTCACATGTTGTAGTCCGCATGATCCAAGGTCGTCGCAGCGAAGTACATCCACTGCTTCTCTTGGTTTCAGGCCTCTTCATGGTCTACTTCTTGAGCTCTCCAATTAATATTTGGATTGGCTAATTAAGCAGAACTAAAGAAATTGGGCGGGGCTCGGGGGAAACCTCGGGCCCTTCCTCATTTTCCTGCCGTAATTCCACACGAGATTGCATGGTTTTGAGAGGTGAATTTAGGGCTTAGAATTCTGACTTACGCCGCGGGGCGTAGCGTAGTGGCTAGCGCGCCTGCTTTGGGAGCAGGAGACCGGAGGTTCGAATCCTCTCGCCCCGACCAGAACTCTTAAATCTTAAAAAATAACGCATAGGAGCAATGTGAAAAGCGCAGTCGAAACTCTCTCCCCAACTCGAGTAAAACTTTCAATCGAAGTTAACTTTGAAGAATTAGAGCCACATATTGCTAACGCTTATAAGGCACTTGGCGAACGCATAAACATTCCGGGTTTCCGCAAGGGCAAAGTTCCGCAAGCGATGATTGAACAGCGCGTTGGCCGTTCTGCAATTTTAGATGAGGCAATCAACTCTTCGCTTTCACCATTTTATGCAGCAGCACTTAAAGAGCAGAATATTTTTGTTATCGGTCGTCCCAATATTGAAGTAACTGAATTAGTGGATCGAGAGAAATTCGCGTTTACTGCAGAAGTTGATGTCCGTCCAGAACTTAAACTTCCTGATTTCTCGAAGATTACTCTCACTGTCGACGACGTCGTAGTTTCAGATACCGAGGTTGCAGAACAAGTTGATGTTCTTCGCGCTCGTTTTGGAACTTTAACAACAGTTGAAAAAGCTGTTGAAAATGGCGACTTCGTGTCGCTGGATTTGAATGCAACCATTAATGGTGAATCAGTCGAAGGTGGAACTGCAAATGACCTCTCCTATGAAGTCGGAACAAACCGCATGGTTGATGGTCTAGATGAAGCTTTAATCGGCTTGAAGGCCGGGGAGTCAAAGCGCTTTGATACAAAGTTAGTCGGTCAGAAAGATGATGAAAAAGGCGCAGTAGATGCAACTGTTAAAGCAGTTAAGCACCGTGACCTTCCAGAATTAAATGATGAGTTTGCAAAGTTGGCTTCAGAGTTTGAAACTTTGGCAGAACTTCGCGCAGATATCCAAACCCGTTTAGAAAGAGTTAAGCACTTGGAGCAAGGTGCTCATGCTCGAGATCTTTTGGTTGAAAAATTAATTGCTGATGTTGAAATCCCATTGCCAGCGAATATCATCGAAGATGAAGTAAATGATCACCTGGAAAAAGAGGGGCGCCTTGAAGATGAAGCTCATCGCAAGGAGGTAACTGAAGAGGTTACTAAGTCACTCACCCAAGAAATTCTCTTTGACAATATAGTTTCTGCAGAGAGCGTTTCGGTTAACGAGAATGAACTTACTGAATATTTAATTCGTGCATCCCAGCGTTACGGAATGTCTCCAGACCAATTCATTAAGGAAGTTTCTGAGGCTGGCCAAATCACAACTATGGTTGCAGAAGTTTCTAGAGCAAAGGCTCTTGCTGGCGTCCTCTCTCGCGTGAAGGTTGTTACAACTTCAGGCAAGGAAGTTAATCTCGAAGAGCTAGCGCCAAAGCAAGCTGCTCCAGCCGCCGAATAACGGACCTTTCTCTGAGGGCGAACAGCCCACGCCAGATATTTGCCAATTTGCGGAAGCATTTGGCCGTAAACATTGTTAGTGTCATTGCTAGGTTAAATAAGTTAAAAGTTAGATTAATAATCAGGAGGAAGTTGTGGATCTCATTACACCGCGTCTTGCGGGATCAGCACCAAGTGGCGGACTAGATGACCAGGTTTATAACCGGCTTCTGAAAGAACGCATCATCTTCCTAGGATCAGTTGTTGAAGATTCAATGGCGAATGCAATATCTGCGCAGCTACTGTTGCTTGCTGCCGAGGACCCAGATAAAGATATTTTCCTTTACATAAATTCACCAGGCGGATCAATCTCTGCAGGTATGGCGATTTATGACACCATGCAATACATCAACAATGATGTTGCAACCGTTGCAATGGGACTTGCTGCATCAATGGGCCAATTCCTTCTTTGCGCAGGTGCCGCCGGCAAGCGTTACGCACTTCCACATGCAAGAATTATGATGCACCAACCTTCAGGTGGCATCGGTGGAACTGCATCAGATATCAAAATTCAAGCAGAACAGATGTCATTTACTAAGAAGAAGATGGCTGAACTTATTTCATTCCATACTGGCCAGAAGCCAGAAACTATCGAAGCCGATTCAGATCGCGATCGTTGGTTCACCGCAGAGGATGCTAAGACTTACGGCTTTGTTGATCACGTTGTTCGCTCTGCCGGACAGGTATCTGGAAGCGGAGGAACAGCTAAATGATAAATAACCCAATAACCAGCCGTTATGTGCTGCCAACTATTGAAGAGAAGACCGCTTACGGTTACAAGCGCCTTGATCCATACACAAAGTTATTTGAAGAGCGCATTATTTTCTTAGGTCAGGCAATCGATGACACCGTTGCAAACGATGTCATGGCCCAACTATTGACCCTTGAATCTATGGATCCAGATCGCGACATCATGATGTACATCAACTCACCAGGTGGCTCGTTCACCGCGTTGACTGCAATTTATGACACGATGCAATTCGTTCGCCCAGATGTAATGACAATTTGTTTGGGTCAAGCAGCATCTGCCGCAGCAATTCTTCTTGCTGGCGGTGCCAAGGGAAAGCGTTACGCCCTTGAACATGCACGTATCTTGATTCACCAGCCATACAGCGAAGGCGGCGGACAAGGTTCAGATATTGAAATCCAAGCCCGTGAAATTATGCGTATGCGTACTCTGCTTGAAGAGATGTTAGTCAAGCACTCGGTAAAGAGCGCAGAAGAAGTTACGAAAGATATTGAACGCGACAAGATTCTTACCGCAGCAGAAGCTGTCGAATACGGACTTATCGACCAAGTAATGGTGAGCCGTAAGGCATCAGCCAAGTAAGAAGAAATTAAATTCGCCTATAAGCGAACAGAGTTAGGCTGGGATTTGCCCGCAAGATTTAGGGCAAAGTCCTAGCCTTCTCTTATGAATACGCGCATTGGTGAATCTGGCGATCTCTTGAAATGTTCTTTCTGCGGAAAGACCCAGAAGCAAGTTAAAAAGTTAATTGCCGGTCCTGGTGTTTACATCTGTGATGAATGTATTGAACTTTGTAATGAAATCATTATCGAGGAGCTCGAAGAGACCAGCACGCTTGGACTTGCAGAACTTCCAAAGCCCCAAGAGATTTATGAATTTCTAGATCAATATGTTGTTGGTCAAGATCGCGCGAAGAAGTCTTTATCTGTTGCCGTCTACAACCATTACAAGCGTGTGCAATCTGGCGAATCAAAGCGCGAAGAATCAATCGAACTTTCTAAATCAAATATTTTAATTCTTGGACCAACCGGTTGCGGTAAGACTTTGTTGGCACAAACTTTGGCCCGCATGCTTAATGTGCCATTCGCAATTGCAGATGCAACAGCCTTAACTGAAGCTGGTTATGTTGGTGAAGATGTTGAGAATATTCTTCTTAAATTAATCCAAGCTGCTGATTACGATGTTAAAAAGGCCGAGACCGGAATTATCTATATTGACGAAATTGATAAAGTCGCACGCAAGAGCGAGAACCCATCAATTACCCGAGATGTTTCTGGCGAAGGTGTTCAACAAGCACTTCTAAAGATTCTTGAAGGCACCACTGCTGCAGTCCCACCTCAAGGTGGTCGCAAGCACCCACACCAAGAATTTCTTCAGATTGATACAACAAATATTCTCTTTATTGTTGGTGGCGCATTTGCTGGACTTGAAAAGATAATTGAAGGCCGCAAAGGAAAAGCTGGTGTTGGATTTAATGCAACACTTCAAAGCGCTGAAGAGAATGCAGCAAAGGATTTCTTTGGCGATGTAATGCCTGAAGATCTGCTTAAGTTTGGAATGATTCCAGAATTTATTGGACGTCTGCCAATTCTTACAAGTGTTGAAAATCTTGATCGTCCAGCGTTAATGGAAATTCTTACTGAGCCAAAGAATGCATTGGTCAAGCAGTATCAGAAGCTATTTGAATTAGATGATGTTGAACTTGAATTTTCGCCAGAGGCACTTGAAGTGGTTGCGGATCTTGCAATCAAGCGCGGAACTGGCGCACGCGGACTTCGTGCGATTAT
>WLCY01000044.1 GCA_009705075.1 Actinomycetota bacterium | reverse complement strand
CAATTTCCTCACTAGATTTGCAAGTAAGGTTTATGTAATTCATCGTCGCGATTCACTCCGTGCATCAAAAATTATGGTCGAGCGGGCGCAGGCAAATCCAAAGATTGAATTCATTTGGAATACTGAAGTTATCGATGTACTTGGTGCTGAAAAAGTTTCTGGGCTAAAGCTTAAGAACTTAGTAACCGGCGATGAGAGCGAGAAAGATTTCGATGGACTCTTTGTTGCAATTGGACATCTACCAAGAAGTGAGCTGCTTCTTGGTCAAATTGATTTAGATAGTGAAGGTTATGTAAAGGTTGAAGAAAGATCTACCCGCACAAATCAAAAGGGTGTTTTCGCTTGCGGTGATCTCGTCGACCACACCTATCGACAGGCGATTACTGCGGCAGGTTCTGGCTGTCAGGCAGCGCTTGATGCCGAACGGTTTTTGGCCGGCCACTAATTACAATTACCCAACAACAAAGAGAAGAAGAGGAAACCATGAGCGCAGCACAAGCAGTAACAACAGCTACTTTCGATGAAGTAGTTCTTAAGAGTTCAACCCCGGTACTAGTTGATTTCTGGGCTGAATGGTGTGGCCCTTGCCGCGCTGTTGGTCCAATTCTTGATGAGATTGCAAATGAGTACTCTGACAAAATTAAAGTTGTAAAACTAAATACTGATGAAGAGTCTGCAATAGCAATTAAGTATGGAATAACATCAATTCCGACGCTAAATGTCTATGTGAATGGTGAAGTTGTTAAGACTGTAGTTGGTGCAAAGCCAAAGCCAGCGCTGCTTAAAGAACTAGCCGAATTCATCTAAATCAATGTCTTCGACTGGCGAGGAGACCAATGTAATTTCATTGGTTACAAATACTTTAGCCAGGCTTGGTTTTTTAAAATCTGCATCTATTGAATTTGGTGCGATTGAAGAAGATGGTCTCCGGGCATTTCAACAAGAACGCGGATTAATAGTTTCGGGTGCAATCGACGATCCAACGCTGCGCGCAATTGATGAGGCTCGGTGGAAACTTGGTGACCGGATTTTATCTTTTGTTCCTGGCAAACCTCTACGTGGGGATGATGTTGCTGCGCTGCAATCTCGCCTTGTTGAAATGGGATTTGATTGCGGCCGCGTTGATGCAATATTTGGCGCAAGAACAGATGGCGCCGTAAAAGAATTCCAAAAATCTGTTGGTGTAAAAGTTGATGGTGTTTGCGGGCCGGCAACAATCATGTCCTTGATGCGATTGTTAAAGACGGTATCTGGTGGCGCTCCTACACAGCTGAGAGATAACGCAAACCGCGCAGTCCGAGGCCCTGCGCTTGCAAATAAAATAATAGTTTTAGATCCGAGTTCGCTTTCACAAGATAGTGAAATAACTTTTGATATCGCCCAGCGACTAGAAGGAAGATTGATTGCTTTAGGAGTAACAGTTTTTATCTCTCGAAGCGGTGCTAAAGATCCGAGTGAGAGCGAGCGGATTAAGTTGGCAAATGAATCAGGCGCAGATTTGGTGATCTCTTTTCATACCGATAACTACAAGAATAGCTCCGCCCATGGCGTTGCTACTTATTACTATGGAAACGAGCTACATGGGGTTCATTCTGTTGTTGGGGAAAGATTTGCTGCTCTTGTTCAGCGCGAGATAACGGCTCGGACTGACTTATTGAATTGTAGAACTCATGCAAAGTCTTGGGATTTGTTAAGGCTAACCAAAGCTCCTGCGGTTCGCATAGATTTAGGCTACTTATCAAATCCTGGCGATGTTAAGCGACTTTCGGATGTTACTTTCCGCGAAACGGTGGTTGAGTCGATAATGGTTGCGATTCAACGTCTCTATTTATCGGCTGAAAATGATGCCAAGACCGGAACGCTAAGAATCTCAGATCTGCGTAAGGCTGGGCTTCGTCAAGGTTAGCTAGACCAAATTGAATTCGCCCACCTTGCCTCTTGTGGCAAGATTAGACAATGAGCAACGACATAACGCGAATCCATACTGGTGAAGTTCAGAATTTAACTGATCGCTTCGCCCATCGCGCCGCCATGATGAAGCCAAGTGAGATCCGTTCACTATTTGCTGTTGCATCACGGCCTGACATCGTCTCCCTTGCTGGCGGCATGCCGAATCTTTCAGCGTTTCCAATGGAGATGATGGCGAGTGTTGTTCAGAAATTGATTACTGATAATGGGCAAGAAGCGTTGCAATATGGAAGCGGTCAGGGCCACCCAAAACTTCGGGAACAGATTTGTGATGTTATGGCGCTTGAAGGAATCCGTGCCCACCCGGATGATGTAATTGTCACAACGGGATCACAACAAGCCCTTGATTTAATCTCTCGTATTTTTATTGATCCAGGCGATGTGGTTTTGGTTGAGGCGCCTTCATATGTTGGAGCTCTTGGAACTTTCCACCAATATGAGGCCAAGGTTGTGCATGTTGCGATGGATGACAATGGACTTATTCCGATTGCGCTGCGCGAAGCTATAACTGCTACTCGCGCTGCTGGTCGTAAAATTAAGTTTTTGTACCTCATTCCAAATTATCAAAATCCAGCTGGTGTTCTATTAACCGCAGAACGCCGAACTGAAATCTTAGAAATTTGTAGAGATGAATCTATTTTTGTAATTGAAGATAACCCCTATGGTCTACTTGGTTTCGACCGACCATCGCCAAATGCAATGCGCGCCGAAGATTCAGAGAATGTGCTCTACTTGGGAACTTTCTCAAAGACGATTGCACCTGGTTTCCGAGTTGGTTGGGCCCTTGTTCCACAAGCGCTGAAAGAGAAGTTGGTTATCGCAAGCGAATCTTCAATTCTCTGTCCTTCAAATTTCACTCAACTTGCAATTTCCAACTATCTTTCAGATCAACCTTGGCGCGATCAAATTGCTTCATTTACTCAACTATATAAAGTTCGTCGCGACGCAATGCTTGAAACGCTTGAAGCAACATTTCCTGCTGGTGCTACTTGGACCAAGCCAGGCGGTGGATTTTATGTTTGGGTAACACTTCCACCCGAAATTGATACAAAGGCGTTGATGCCCAAAGCTATAGTTTCTAAAGTCGCTTATGTTCCTGGAACAGCTTTCTATGCTGATGGCTTTGGGAGTTGGTCCTTACGTCTTTCCTACTGTTTCCCTAGCCCAGAACGTATCCGCGAAGGCGTTAAGTCTCTGGCTGGTGTAATCAACACCGAGATGAAATTGCGCGGATTAAATTAATTTATTAATTCGCTCTAAATCTTCAAGGGTTGCAAATTCGATCGTAATTTTTCCTTTTTGTTTTCCGAGTTCTACAGTAACTCTCGTATCTAGGCGATCAGACATCCCATCGGCCAACTCTTTCAGGCGTGGTGATCTCAACTTCCCAGCCTTGGGGGTTGCGGGTTTTTTCGCACCTTGATGGGTCGCAACAATCTCTTCGGTTGCTCGAACACTCAAACCTTCAGAAACTATTCGCCCGGCAAGTTTTTCAATTTCACTCTCATTATTTAAAGTTAAAAGTGCTCGTGCATGCCCCGCAGATAAAATCCCTGCGGCTACTCGACGTTGCACGCTGGCTGGTAAATTTAAAAGACGTAGAGTGTTTGTAATAGCAGGTCTTGATTTTCCAACTTTTACTGCAAGCTCGTCATGGGTGTACCCAAAATCATTTAACAAGTTCTGGTATGCAGATCCCTCTTCTAATGGGTTTAGTTGGCTTCTATGTATGTTCTCTAGAAGTGCTTCTCGAAGCAATTCGTTATCAGAAGTTTGACGAATAATTACTGGGATAGTTTTTAGTCCAGCTAATTTGGAGGCGCGCAATCTACGCTCTCCCATAATTAATTCATATTTGCCATTGCCAACATCTCTAACAACTGGTGGTTGTAAAACACCAACTTCTTTTATTGAAGCAGCAAGTTCATTTAGCGCATCAGTATCAAAGATTGTTCGTGGTTGTTTTGGATTAGGAATGATCGCATTTATATCTACTTCACCTTGATCTGCAATGGTTACGCCAGTGCTTGTGGTGAGTGGTGTATTTAATGATGTTGGGATTAATGAATCTAATCCGCGGCCTAATCCGCCTTTGCGAGTACTCATGCTGTGTTTGCTCCATCATTTAATTGGTTAGTTATCTCGCCAGATCCACGTCGAGCAATTTCTCTTGCTACCGTCATGTATGCAATCGCACCTGGTGAAGATGCGTCATAAGTCATTACTGTTTGGTTAAACGATGGTGCTTCAGAAACTCTAACTGCTCGTGGAATGGGAACATCAATTAATTCATTTGGGAAATGTTGGCGAACACTATTTGCTACATCGTTTGCTAATCTCGTTCTTGAATCAAACATAGTTAAAACTATTGTTGTTATTCGAACCTTTTGATTTAGCATTTGTTGTACTTGCTGCAAAGTCTTTAACAGAAGCGTTAAGCCTTCGAGTGAGTAATACTCGCATTGAATAGGGACCATTACCTCTTCGGCTGCAGTTAGCGCGTTAACCGTTAACAAACCTAGGCTTGGTGGGCAATCAATAATTACATAATCGACCCGGGCGCCAATCGCTTCGCGCTCTGCCAAGAATTTTTCTAGCGCTAATTTCAATCGAGATTCTCTTGATACAAAACCGACCATGTTAATTTCTGCTCCAGCGAGTTCAACATCTGCTGGCGCACATTCAAGATGAGGAAAACCAGAAACTTTTTTTACCACCTGCGAAAGCGGTAACTCCTTAACTAAGACCTCGTACATCCCAGCAAGCTCTTCGCGATCAATACCAAGTGCGGTGCAGGCATTTCCTTGAGGGTCTAAGTCGATTACAAGGACCTTGAGTCCACCCATTGCTAAGGCTGCCGCGATATTTACCGCTGTGGTCGTCTTACCAACCCCGCCTTTTTGATTGGCTACCGTGAAAACGCGAGTCTTGAGGGGTGTTGGCATCGGCTCTTTGAGTCGCCGAATTCCCACGACCTTGGTCTTTGATGTTTCACGTGAATCATCCACGTGAGTATCTAACCAGCCTTTTTGAGTTCAATTACGCGAGCCAAGGGCAACTCACCTAAGTTGATTTCGTGGATCTCAGAGATAGCCACTTTTTTGAATACTTTGGGGGCTTCTAGCCTTGCAGCTTCTAACTCTGCCGCTGCGCCCTCACCTTTCATGGCCAAAAGTGAGCCGCCGCCAATTACTAAATGCCAAGAA
This sequence comes from Actinomycetota bacterium, assembly GCA_009705075.1. Classification (GTDB taxonomy): domain Bacteria; phylum Actinomycetota; class Actinomycetes; order Nanopelagicales; family Nanopelagicaceae; genus AAA044-D11. The sequence continues at coordinate 492 of WLCY01000044.1, read as the reverse complement.
ACTGTGGCCAACTTTGGAAGTGGCGCCACAGCGCGAGCGGTTACATAGTTAAACCCGCCTTTGAACGACTCCGCTCTACCCCTTTTTACGGAAACCTCAATCCCAAGCTCGCCGACTACCTCCTCAAGAAAGTCAATCCTTCTTTGGAGCGGCTCTAACAGGGTGACTTTTAAGTCAGGCCTAGCCAGGGCTATGACTATTCCGGGCAGGCCTGCGCCAGAGCCAATATCTAGAAGCGATGCCCCTTTTGAAAGTAGGGTTGTTACAGGAATGCAGTTAGCAATATGGCGATCCCAGATACGTTCACCCTCTTTTGGGCCGACCAATCCTCGTTCGATTCCCCAGGTCGCCAGGATTTCGGCATACCTAAGGACCTCCTGTTGGCGCTCGCCAAAATAGGTGGAAATTAGGGTTTCACGTGAAACACTCACAAGGGCGCTCTTCTTTTAGCTGGCTTTAACAGATTTTAAGTGAGCTTATTCGGGAAGAACT
>WLCY01000043.1 GCA_009705075.1 Actinomycetota bacterium | reverse complement strand
CTATGGCGAAGATGGGCCATGCATAGTTGTAGATTTTGGAACATCGACAAACCTGGATGTTGTTTCACCTAAAGGCGAGTTCCTAGGTGGCGCACTCGCTGCAGGAATAGAAATCTCAGTGGAAGCACTAGCTGCAAGGGCTGCGCAATTGCGTCGTGTTGAATTAGTAACCCCAAAAAATGTAATAGGAAAGAACACGGTCGAAGCCCTTCAGTCCGGAACAATCTATGGCTTCGCGGGTCAGGTAGATGGTTTGGTAAATAGAATTACCGATGAATTGGCAATTCTTTATCCAGGTTCTGGCGAGGTCAGTGTTATTGCTACAGGTGGGCTAGCGCCATTGGTAATTGGGGTTAGCGAAACAATTGATTTTCATGAGCCCGATTTGACCTTAATTGGACTTCGCTTGGTTCATGAACGCAATTCTTAACCCGCCAAAAGGATAGACTTACACACCTTATGAGCGAAGAAAATAACTCTCAAAATACTCCAGCAGTAGCTGATGGCGATGATTTGCCAGAGCAGTTGCGGATTCGCAGAGAGAAGCGCGCAGCGATAATCGAGCGTGGAACGCAGCCATATCCAGTAGAGGTGCCTAGAACAAAGAGCATCAAAGAGATTCGAGAGAAACATAAAGATTTAGCAATCGATGTGGCAACCGGAGTTATTGAAAGCGTTGCGGGTCGAGTTATTTTCAAGCGAGATACCGGAAAACTTTGTTTTGCAACTTTGCGCGAAGGCGATGGCGTTGAAATTCAGGCTATGTTCTCGCTCGATAAAGTTGGCGAAGAAGTATTGAACCTTTGGAAATCTGATGTCGACTTGGGTGATTTAGTTAGCGTTACCGGCGAAGTAATAACTTCCAAACGTGGCGAACTTTCAATTCTCTCTTCAAGTTGGCAGATGGCAGCAAAGTCACTGCGCCCGCTTCCTGTTGAACATAAGCCACTATCTGAGGAAACTCGAGTTCGCATGCGTTATGTGGATCTAATTGTGCGCCCAGAAGCTCGGGCTAACGCCAGATTGCGACCAAATGTAATGCGGGCACTTCGGGAAACTTTTCACAATCGAGGCTTCGTAGAAGTTGAAACTCCAATGCTTCAAGTTATGCATGGCGGAGCAGCAGCACGTCCCTTTAAAACACTTAGCAATGCATACGACATGGAACTTTTCTTGCGAATCGCGCCGGAACTATTCCTTAAGCGTTGCGTAGTCGGAGGAATTGAGAAGGTTTTCGAAATCAATCGTAACTTCAGAAATGAAGGAGCGGACTCAAGCCATTCACCAGAATTTGCAATGATTGAAAGCTATGAGGCATATGGCGACTGGAATTCGATTGCAGATCTAACTAAACAATTAATCCAGGATGCTGCGCTCGCCACTTCAGGAAGCCATGTCGTGACCCATCATGATGGTAGAGAAGTTGATTTAGGTGGCAAGTGGCAAGAAGAATCACTCTTTGATCTAATTTCAAAGGGCGTTGGCGAAGAAATAACAGCGCTTACTCCACGAGCAGAGCTAGTTAAAATCGCCGAGAAATTAGGCATGAAAGTAGACCCGAAGTGGATTACCGGAAAATTAGCAGAAGAGATTTTTGAACACGTTGCCGCAGATAAGTTAACTGGACCAATTTTTGTTAAAGGTTATCCGATTGACACTTCACCACTCGTTCGTGCACATCGAGAAATTCCAGGAGTTGCTGAAAAATGGGATCTCTATATCGATGGCTTTGAACTTGCGACAGGTTATTCCGAATTAATTGATCCAGTGATTCAACGAGAACGTTTAACGGAACAAGCAGCCCTTGGCTCCAAAGGTGATCTTGAAGCAATGCAGATAGATGAAGATTTCTTGCGAGCAATGGAATATGCAATGCCACCAACAGGAGGCATGGGCATGGGTGCAGATAGATTATTAATGGCTCTCACCGGTCTTGGAATTCGCGAGACCATTCTCTTTCCATTAGTTAAGCCGGAAGAAACTTAATTAAGTATGTCTTTGATAATTCGCCAAGCTCGTACTTCTGATATAAAAAATATTCGTGCAATTATTGATGAGTATGCTGCTGGTCGTCGGCTCTTAACAAAAGAGACAGTCACACTTTATGAGAGCGTTCAAGAATTTACGGTTGCTGAAATTGATGGCAAAGTTGTTGGTTGCGGTGCAATGCACGTCTTATGGGAAGATTTAGCAGAAGTTCGTTCGGTTGCAGTTGATCAGAGTGTTCGCGGTAAAGGCGTTGGTCACGGAATTTTAGAAGTTTTAATAAAACGCGCTGCCGAACTTGGAATTAAAAGAATTTTTTGTCTGACCTTTGAAACTCAATTTTTCGGTCGACATGGGTTTGTAGAGATTGAAGGCACACCAGTTTCACCAGATGTTTACACCGAGCTATTGCATTCGTATGACAGTGGCGTAGCGGAATTCCTGGATCTCGAAAGCGTAAAGCCAAATACCCTAGGCAATACCAGAATGTTGCTCACCCTTTAATACCCTTTAAAAATTGGGGCCAACCACTAAATGTTGGGCAAAATCTCAGGTTCTCGGGCATAAATAGGGGCAATATTGGGTTAGACCCATTACAGCCATTCGCATTAGAGTTGGCTTATTGATTGACGGCAGAATTAAGAGCTAGAAGAGAGGCAGACCCGCGATGTTCGAGCGCTTTACCGATCGAGCCCGACGAGTTGTCGTGCTGGCCCAAGAAGAGGCACGCATGCTCAACCACAATTACATCGGAACTGAACATATCCTTCTTGGTTTAATTCATGAAGGTGAAGGCGTAGCAGCAAAGGCTCTCGAAGCACTCGGTATTTCACTGGAAGCTGTTCGTTCACAAGTTGAAGAAATAATTGGGCAAGGACAACAAGCGCCTTCAGGACATATTCCTTTCACACCGCGCGCAAAGAAAGTTCTTGAGCTCTCACTTCGCGAAGCGCTACAACTTGGTCATAATTACATCGGCACCGAACATATTCTTCTTGGCTTAATTCGTGAAGGTGAAGGCGTAGCCGCACAAGTGCTAGTAAAACTTGGAGCAGATCTAAATCGAGTTCGAACACAAGTCATTTCACTTCTCTCCGGGTATCAAGGAAAAGAAGCAGCAACTTCAGGCGCACCTGCAGAAGGAACGCCATCAACTTCTTTGGTTCTTGATCAATTTGGTCGCAACCTTACTCAAGCGGCGCGTGAAGGAAAGCTTGATCCAGTAATAGGTCGCGATAAAGAGATCGAACGCGTAATGCAGGTTCTCTCTCGTCGCACAAAAAATAATCCTGTTCTAATTGGCGAACCAGGTGTTGGAAAAACTGCAATCGTTGAAGGTTTGGCGCAATCAATTGTTAAAGGTGATGTTCCAGAGACACTTAAAGATAAGCATGTTTACTCTTTAGATCTTGGCGCACTTGTAGCAGGCAGCCGCTACCGTGGAGATTTTGAAGAACGCTTAAAGAAAGTTCTCAAAGAGATCCGCACCCGTGGAGATATCATTCTTTTCATCGATGAGATTCATACCCTTGTTGGCGCAGGAGCGGCAGAAGGCGCAATAGATGCTGCAAGTATCTTGAAGCCAATGCTTGCCCGAGGTGAATTACAGACAATCGGTGCAACCACGCTCGATGAGTATCGAAAGCATTTTGAGAAAGATGCTGCGTTGGAACGACGTTTCCAACCAATTCAAGTCTCTGAACCAACAGTAGAACACACAATTGAAATTCTTAAGGGACTTCGTGATCGCTACGAATCACACCATAAAGTTTCGATTACAGATGCTGCACTTGTTGGTGCTGCACAAATGGCGGACCGCTATATTTCAGATCGCTTCCTTCCAGATAAGGCAATCGATTTAATTGATGAAGCTGGTTCACGTCTACGTATTCGTCGCATGACTGCGCCACCAGAGCTTCGCGCTTATGACGACAAAATTGCTGAAGCGCGCAAAGCGAAAGAATCTGCAATTGACTCCCAAGATTTTGAAGGCGCCGCTGGATTCCGCGACAAAGAGAAGACCTTAATCGCCGAGAAGCATGAAGCAGAGAAGACTTGGAAAGCTGGCGATCTTGATGTGGTCGCAGAAGTAACCGAAGAGTTGATTGCCGAGGTTCTCTCGAATGCAACTGGAATTCCAGTATTCAAGTTAACTGAAGCCGAGACTGCCCGCTTGTTACGCATGGAAGAAGAGCTTCATCGCCGAGTTATCGGACAAGATCAAGCGATTAAAGCGCTTTCACAAGCGATTCGTCGTACCCGTGCTGGCTTAAAAGATCCAAAGCGTCCTGGCGGTTCATTTATTTTTGCTGGCCCATCTGGTGTTGGCAAGACTGAACTATCTCGAACACTTGCCCAATTCTTATTTGGAAATTCTGACGCACTTATCCAACTCGACATGTCTGAATATTCCGAGAAGCACACAGCATCTCGTTTATTCGGTTCACCTCCAGGCTATGTTGGTTATGACGAAGGTGGTCAACTGACAGAGAAAGTCCGTCGCAAGCCATTCTCAGTAGTTCTCTTCGATGAGATTGAGAAGGCTCATCCAGATATCTTTAACTCACTTCTGCAAGTACTTGAGGATGGTCGTTTAACTGACGCCCAAGGCCGTGTTGTTGATTTTAAGAACACAATCATCATCATGACCACAAACCTTGGAACTCGCGACATTTCAAAGACCTTGAACCTTGGTTTCACAAATGCATCAGATGAGCAAGGAAATTATGAGCGCATGAAGGGCAAAGTTAGCGACGAGCTAAAGACCCATTTCCGTCCAGAATTTCTAAACCGTATTGATGATGTAATCGTCTTCCACCAGTTGAGTGAGAATGAAATTATTCAAATCGTTGACCTCATGATTGCTAATTTGGATGAGCGTTTGCGCGCTCGCGATATGGGAATCGAATTAACGACTGAAGCAAAATTGCTTCTTGCTAAGCGAGGATACGATCCACTTCTGGGCGCACGTCCATTACGTCGCTGTATTCAACGTGAGATTGAGGATGCGCTCTCTGAGAAGATTCTCTTTGGTGATTTAAAAGCTGGGGAAATTATTTTGGTAGGCGTTGCCACAGAAGATGAGAAAGAGATTTTCACCTTCAAAGGAATGCCAAAAGCTGAAATGCCAGATTCTCCAAGCGATTTAGCTGAAGCACCAACACCTAATTAATTTATATTAATTTATTGAATTAATTAATTTTGACGCGAGCGATCGCCTGCTCTAAGCGGGCGACCTCCATTATTTCAATTCCGGGAATTTTGATATCGCTTCCCGCCGGAACCATTGCCTTCTTGAAACCTAAACGAGCAGCCTCAGCAATACGTTGAGTTGCACCCGTGACTTTTCTGATCTCACCGGCAAGCCCAACTTCACCAATCGCAATTAAATCTGCCGGTAGCGCCAAACCTTTTGCGGCAGAGCCAACTGCAAGTGCAACTGCAAGATCAGCTGCAGGTTCTGAAATCTTCATTCCGCCAACTGTTGCAACATAAACATCTCGCCCAGAGACTCGAACATTTGCACGTAGTTCTAAAACCGCCAAAGTCATTGCAGTACGGGGATTATCAAGCCCGGATGTCACCCGCCTAGAGTTTCCAAAATCCCGCCCATCCGGAACAGCAGCGCCAACGAGCGCTTGAATTTCGGCAAGAAGTGGTCGCCTTCCTTCAAGTGTCACGGTCACACAGGTTCCAGGAACAGGTTCACCATGTCG
>WLCY01000042.1 GCA_009705075.1 Actinomycetota bacterium | reverse complement strand
GTGTGGATACCAATCTTTTGTAGTTGCGACATGTCGCTCTAATTCAATCTCGACAGTTGGTTCTAGATCGCGAATTAAACGCGTCTGAATCTTCGGGTCGATTGTCGTCATTGGGGGAACTTAGCGCACCCATTGTGCTACTCGCGAGTTAAATTGAATTAACTAGGGCGATTCTTAGTGCGAATTTGCGCCTGCTCTAATCGCCACTTAGCAATTTCGCCGTGGTTGCCCGATAACAAGATATCCGGGACGTTAAGACCTCGCCACTCTTTCGGCTTTGTGTAATTTGGGTATTCAACGAGAACCCCACTCTCAGAAGTCAGGGTATGTGACTCTTCATCAAGTGAAGCTGGGTTCCCGATTACACCAGGAATCAAGCGAATAATCGCCTCCATAATCACCAGAGTCGCGACTTCGCCGCCCCCTAAAACATAGTCGCCGATTGAAACTTCCCGCACTTTAAAATTCTTAGCCTTTGAATAGAAATCACTTACACGAACATCAATGCCTTCGTAGCGGCCACATGCAAATATTAGGTGCTTCGAATTGGTGAGTTCTTGCGCCAGCTCTTGGGTGAATTTCTCGCCGGCAGGAGTTAAAACTATTAATTCGTGAATCTCTCCAGGCGCAAGTTCGGCAACCTGATCAATTGCTTTTCCCCAAGGTTCTGGCGACATAACCATTCCTGCTCCGCCACCGTATGGCGTGTCATCTACTGATCCGTGGACATCTGTTGTCTGATCCCGCAAATCATGAATTCCGATTGAAATTAACCCTGATGCTTGGGCCTTTCCAATCAAAGAGAGGCTTAGTGGCGCCAAATAATCTGGAAATATAGTTATGACATCGAAACGATTAACGCTACTCATCTAATAACCCTATTGGTGGCACGATGATAATTTTACGATTCTTTACATCAACAGTTGGAACAATTGCCTTAACAAAAGGCACCAATACCTCACGTCCGTTGTAGTCAACCGCGAGCACATCTTGACCTGGAAGATTTATTACATCAGTTACTGGCCCCAATACCTCGCCAGCATCGGTTGAAACTATGCACTCCAATAATTGTTGCACATGGAAATCATCTTCGTTGGAGCTGGCTTCAATATCTACTTCTGCTACCAGAAGGACATTTCGCAACTTCTCAATCTGGTTTCGGTCGGTAACTCCCTTAAATCCAAGGAGCAGAGTTCCATTGTGATCCCTAACCGAAGTAATGGTTAGTGGGCCAAAAGATGTTGGCTCTGTCGAAAGGACAGAGCCAATAAAAAAACGATCTTCTGGTTGATCAGTGCGAACTTCTATAGTCGCTTCACCAAGTACTCCATGTGCGCGACCAATTCTGGCAACGACAAGTTGCACTATTAGCGAGCCTCGTCAGCCTCGATGAGATCTACGCGAACTGAACGACCAGCAATTGCACTTATGACTGTACGAAGTGCACGCGCGGTGCGACCATTGCGGCCAATCACTTTGCCAATGTCATCTGGATTTACTCGAACTTCTAGCGTTGTCCCACGACGATGATCTTTTGTTGTAATAACAACATCATCAGGATTATCAACAATCCCCTTAACTAAATGTTCTAGCGCTTCATCGATCATTGTTATTCAGCTGCCGCTTCTGGAGTTGCTTCTGGAGTTTCAAGAGTTTCAGCTGCGTTAGTTTCAACTGAAGCTGGAACCTCTGCCTCAACGGTTTCAACTTCGGCTTGGACATCAACTGAAGCTGGAACCTCTGCCTCATTCGATTCTGCAGGGGCTTGGACATCAGCTACGGCCTCTACAGGAGCAGCCTTTGCAGCCAACTTATCTGCAGCCTTCTTCTTCATAGTTGTTGCGCCATCTGCTGGCTCGTTCATTGCATCTTTAACAGCTGCTTCATAAGCAATGCGCTTGTGTGGCTTTTCAGCAATTTTCTTAAGTGTTCCCTCTGAACCAGGAAGACCCTTGAACTTCTGCCAATCACCTGTAATTTTTAGAAGTGCTGCTACTGCTTCAGTTGGTTGTGCACCAACAGATAACCAGTACTGAGCGCGGTCTGAAGTTACTTCAATTAGTGATGGCTCTGAACCTGGTGAGTAGCGACCGATCTCTTCAATTGCTCGTGAGTTACGAGCAGCACGTGAATCGGTTACAACAATACGAAAATGTGGAGTGCGGATTTTACCCATGCGCATTAATCTAATTTTTACGGCCACGAAGGCTTTCTCCTTGTTTTAAGCGGTGCTAATTTCGTTGTGACAGTGGGAGCGTCACTAAAAAATTAAAACCTGTTTTGAAAATATCTTTCACCTCTTGGCGAAGATCGCTTGGGGGTAGAGGGCCCCTTGCAGGGTGCCAATCTTGCCAGCCACGCCCTCATAACCCAAATTGCGGTTAGTAATGGATGAGCTAGCTCTCCAACGCCCGTTTTGCTGGGTTTCCGGAGCGAGATTTCTTCTTATTTGCAACTGGCGGAGGTTGGGATTTCGGCAGGCTCGGCATCCCCGGTGGCATGGCAATTCCACCTTTGCCAGTGCGCATCTGCTTCATGACTTTCTGCGCCTGAGTAAATCTTTCTACAAGTGAATTTACATCTGAAACTTGGCGTCCACTGCCCTTCGCGATTCGAGCCCGTCTTGAGCCATTTAAAACTTTGGGATCATGGCGTTCAAGTGGCGTCATTGATTGAACAATCGATTGCGTCTTTACTAATTCACCTTCATCAAATTGTTCTAGTTGTTTCTTCATTGCTCCAGAATTTGCGCCAGGAAGCATGCCAAGCAATTTGGTCATGGAACCCATCTTCTTCATGGCTTCAAGTTGGGAGAGAAAATCATCAAGGGTAAAATCTTCGCCACTTGCAAATTTTGTCTCTAATTTTGCAGCAGTATCAGAGTCAAAAGCTCCCTTAGCTTGCTCCGCAAGAGTTTGAATATCGCCCAGTCCAAGAATTCGTGAGGCCATACGATCTGGATGAAATAGATCGAAATCACCAACTTTTTCTCCAGTTGCAGCGAACATGATTGGCTTGCCAGTTACTTGGCTAATCGAAAGTGCAGCGCCACCACGAGCATCACCATCTAACTTTGTGAGAACAACTGCATCAAAGCCAACACCTTCTTGGAAGGCAAGAGCGGTACGGACCGCATCTTGACCAACCATCGCATCAACAACATATAGAACTTCATCTGGGTTTATCGCATCGCGAATCTTCTTTGCCTGCGACATTAATTCGGCATCAATGCCGAGGCGACCTGCCGTATCAACAATTACGATGTTATGTAATTTATCTTGCGCGAAACTTAAACCATTTTTGGCAACCTTAACTGGATCGCCAATTCCATTGCCAGGTTCTGGCGCAAAGACTGGAACGCCGATGCTTTCACCGACAACTTGAAGTTGAGTTACCGCATTTGGGCGCTGCAAATCAGATGCCACAAGTAAAGGTGTATTCCCCTGGTCTTTCAAATACTTTGCAAGTTTTCCAGCAAGTGAAGTCTTTCCTGCTCCTTGTAGACCAGTCAATAGGATTACTGTCGGCGGCTTTTTCGCCAGACGAATACGTCGGGCGCTTCCACCAAGAATTTCAATTAAAAGTGAATTAACTATTTCAAATACTGCATTGGCGGGGTTTGTGGATTTGTTTAACTCTTCAAGAATATCTGCGGTACGCGCCTTTAACTCTGAAATAAATGAATCAACTACCGAAAGCGCAACATCTGAATCTAGTAGTGCGCCTCGAATCTCAGATGCAATTTCATCGATGTCACCACTCTTGAGTCTGCCTTTACTGCGAAGCGATGCAAAGGCACCTTGAAACTTTGCCGATAAGGATTCAAACATGGACAGGAGATTACTAGTTAAAGGTGTGTGATTAAAATATTTTCAACTTTTGTCGCAAGTAATTGGGCCCGCTCCCCTGTTAGTGGCTGGCCGGAAAGATCTGTCACATAGAGGGTATCGAAGGCCTCGGCGCCAAGAGTGGAAACAATTGCAGATTTAATATCAACGCCAAATCTTGAAATAGCCCGGGCCACGCTAAATAAGATTCCAGGGCGATCATGCATCCGAACCTCGATGATTGTGGCATTTGTTGCTAAATCATTTGCTGCAAACACAACTGGCGGTGGCGTTGGAATTCCAGGATATCTCCGATAGTTATCGATGCGTTCCTCAATTTTTCGTCCCAGATCAAGTTCCCCAGAGAGCGCCTTAATCAATTGATCAGTCAATTTTTCCGCGGTAGGCATTGGTGCATTGGTATCAAGTTCAACAATCCAACGCATAACAGCAACTCCATCAGTAGTTCGAGTCTTTGCCGAACGAACGTTGAACCTTGAAATCGTCATTAGTCCTGCTACTGCCGAAAGTAGGCCGGTCTGGTCCTTAGCAATAATTTCAATTTCGATATCCTCACGATTATCTTCATTATTTAAAATCGTTATCGTTAAATCCTCGGTAATTCGGCCAACTGGAAGTAAATCAGGCTGAGAAGCAGGTTTGACTCCAGACATAACTGCGAGACATTTATAGACCAAGTTTGAAACTAAGCCCGCCTTCCAATCGCTCCAACCGCTTTTACCAGTAGCTTCGCCATCTGAAATACTTAAAGCGTGTAATAGTTGAAGGGTTTCGGGCTCCTTAATTTTCTCAACAACAAATTGAATTGTTGCAGGATCTTCTAAATCTCGACGAGTTGCAACTGCTGAGAGGAGTAGATGCTCACGAACTAATAGCGCGATCTTCTCACAATCTATTTCATCAAAGCCAAGGCGCTGTGCCAGTGGTCGAATCAAAACCTCACCATATTCCGAGTGGTCCTTGCCAGGAAAACCTTTTCCGATATCGTGAAAGAGCGCAGCGACCAACAAGATATCTGGACGATTTACAGTTCGAGTCAGCGCCGCAGCATGAACAGCCGTTTCTAACATGTGGCGATCGACTGTATGTCTATGCAAAACATTTCGCTGTGGCAAGAAGCGCATATGTGACCACTCTGGAATCCATTTTTCAATCAAGCCATCTTGATCAAGAGCCTCAAATACGCGAATCATTGGCGCTCCTGCGCCAATTAATGAAACCAAATCATCTAGTGCATGTTTAGGCCATGGTGAAGGAAGTGGTGAAAAATTTTCAGACAACAAGACGCAGGCATCAATTGAAAGTGGCAGACCGCGTTGGGCGGCAGTCGCCGCGGCGCGAAGACCGATCCCTGGGTCTTTTGCTATTTGGTAATCTTTTTCGATAGTAACTTCGGAGTTTAGAATAACTAAACCCTTCTCTATGCTCTGGGCTTTACTCTTTCGAAACCAACCCTTTGTCTCTAAAGAATCTATCCGGTGCCAAGTTAAATCCATTAAATAATCAACTGCTCTTGCCGCTTTTGCTACTTCGAGCATCAATGCATCAGCGTCCCGATATTTCATAGCGGCCGAAACCCGATCTTGTTCGGTTAACAAGAGTTGATCACGAGCTTTTGAACTATCGCCATGCAGGACATCTCTAACATTTGATAAGAGCGCCTCTGATTCAGCAACGCGAGCCAGGGAAACCGCTACCGCTCCCGACATCTCAATAGCACGAAGTGCATTTATATCTCGAAGACCGCCTCTTGCCTCCTTCAAATCAGGTTCGAGAAGAAATGCTAATTCGCCAGAACGTACCTCTCGATCTTGAATTGATTTTCGCAACTTAGGTAGGTATTTATCCTGGCTCTTTCGCCAATCTTCAATGGCATCGGCAGCCACCGCTGCAGCAAGTTCTGCATTGCCTGCAATTAATC
>WLCY01000041.1 GCA_009705075.1 Actinomycetota bacterium | reverse complement strand
TGCACGCGAGCGAATTGCCCGACTAGTTGATCCAGGCTCATTTGTTGAAATGGATGCCTTCTCTCGTCACCGTTCATCAAACTTTGGAATGGATAAGAACCGGATTTATGGCGATGGGGTTGTTACAGGTCATGCAACAGTTGATGGTCGACCAATCGCAATTTACTCACAAGACTTCTTAACTTTTGGTGGCAGCCTAGGTGAAGTTGTTGGAGAAAAGATTGTAAAAGTTATGGAGTTCGCACTGAAAAGTGGAATCCCAATCGTTGGAATAAATGATTCAGGTGGTGCACGTATTCAAGAAGGTGTTGCCTCACTTAGCCAATATGGTGAAATATTTAAGCGAAATGTTCGCGCATCTGGGGTTATTCCTCAGATCTCACTAATCCTTGGGCCAACCGCTGGTGGCGCTGTTTATTCGCCTGCGATTACCGACTTTGTAATTATGGTTAATGAAACTTCTCAAATGTTTATCACTGGGCCAGATGTAATCAAGGCCGTAACTGGTGAAGAAGTTGGAATGGAAGAACTTGGTGGTGCTCGCACGCACAACACTAAGACTGGAAATTCACATTACTTAGCCGATAGTGAAGATGATGCAATTGATTATGTAAAGGCACTTCTCTCTTATCTTCCAAGTAATAATATGGATGAGCCTCCTACCCTTCCTGCCACCGAGAGTGGCGATATTGCTCCATCTGATCGCGCACTTGATTCGCTGATTCCAGATAATCCAAATAAGCCATATGACATGAAAGTCTTGGTAGAAGCAATTTTGGATGAAGCTGATTTCTTAGAAGTTCATACCCTTTATGCGCCAAATATTGTTGTTGGTTTTGGGCGGATTGAAGGTCACTCGGTTGGAATAGTTGCAAATCAACCACAAGCTTTAGCCGGAACTCTAGATATTGCGGCAAGTGAAAAGGCAGCGCGTTTTGTGCGTACCTGTGATGCATTTGGAATTCCAGTAATAACTCTGGTTGACGTTCCAGGATTCTTGCCAGGTACTGAACAAGAGTGGAATGGCATTATTCGCCGGGGCGCAAAATTGCTTTATGCATATGGTGAAGCCACAGTCCCCTTGATTACCGTTATTACTCGGAAGGCTTATGGCGGTGCCTACATTGTTATGGGATCAAAGCATCTTGGTGCAGATGTGAATCTTGCCTGGCCTACTGCGCAGATTGCAGTAATGGGTGCACAAGGAGCGGTTAACATCCTTCATCGCAAGGAGTTAGCAGATTCAAAAGACGTCGAAGCTAAGCGCAAAGAGTTAATCGAAGATTATGAAGAAACTCTTCTAAATCCATATATCGCTGCAGATCGCGGATTTATTGATGCAGTTATCGAACCTCAGGAAACCCGCCATCAAATTGTGAAAGCGCTAAATGCGCTGCGAAATAAGCGGGTTGCGCTGCCACCTCGCAAGCATGGAAATATCCCGCTCTAATGAATAATAAATTTACAATCCTAAATGGAACACCATCTGAAAAAGAGCTAATCGCGCTGGAAAAAGCGCTACCGACACCAGTTGTAAAGAAAGTTGAATCAGCAAGTCTCTGGCGTAAATCTCAAATCCGACAACCACTTCCGCGTAAGTGGGGTCAAAGTTTCTAATGTCCGAATTGATGTCCGAATCTAGAAGAGTCGTATTGGCATCTGCCTCGCCTTCACGCAAGCGGCTGCTGGAATCCAGCGGTATAAGTGCGGAAGTTATCGTCAGCGGTGTGGATGAAGAAGATCCAAAATTAACGGCCCTTGCCCCACGTGAAATGGTTATAGCGCTGGCAATTTTAAAGGCGCATACCATTAAAAATTTAGTGGGCAATGAGCACTTAATAATCGGTTGTGATTCCACATTTGAATTTAATGGACAATCTTTTGGAAAGCCTCTAACTCCAGAAGTAGCGATTGCTCGCTGCAAAGAACTTCGTGGAAATTTTGGATATCTACATACCGGGCACTGCATTATTGATACCAAACAAGGTATTGAGATAAGCGATGTTTCGACAGCTAAAGTATTTTTTGCCGATATGAGCGATGATGAAATTGCTGGTTATGTCGCCACTGGTGAGCCACTAAACGTTGCTGGTGGATTTACGTTAGATGGATTAAGCGCACCATTCATCACAAAAATTGAAGGAGATCCGTCAGGAATCATTGGGCTCTCACTCCCCCTACTACGTCGAGCGGTTAATTCTCTTGGTCTCTCTTGGAATTCAATTACGCAAACGGCGGTGAATGCGTGAAAGCAGTATTGATTGCTAACCGTGGTGAGATTGCCGTTCGCGTTGCTCGTGCTGCGCGTGATCATGGAATTAAATCTATTGCTATCTACTCTGACGAGGATCGCACATCTCTACATGTTGCAACAGCCGATGAGGCTTACGCGTTACATGGATTATCTGCCGCTGAAACTTATTTAGATCAGAAAAAGATTATCGAGATTGCCAAGAAATCTGGCGCAGATGCGGTACATCCTGGATATGGTTTTCTCTCAGAGAATGCAGATTTTGCTGATCTAGTAATTGCGGCCGGTCTTATTTGGATTGGGCCACCACCAAGTGCAATTAGATTGCTTGGCGATAAGGTTTCAGCCCGAAAAATTGCGGCAAAAGTCGGTGCGCCTTTGGTTGCAGGAACTACCGATCCAGTTGATACACCTGAAGAAATTATTGCTTTTGCTAAAGAACATGGGCTGCCGGTTGCGATTAAAGCGGCGCATGGCGGCGGCGGGCGTGGCCTAAAGGTCGCACGCACGATTGAAGAGATTCCCGAACTATTTGCATCCGCAGTTCGTGAGGCCATAACTGGATTCGGTCGCGGTGAGTGCTTCGTTGAGCGATATTTAGATAAGCCACGACACGTTGAAACCCAAGTATTAATCGATTCAAAAGGTAATGCGATTGTTGTTAGTACTCGAGATTGTTCACTTCAACGACGCCACCAAAAATTAGTCGAAGAAGCCCCAGCGCCATTTTTAACTCAGGCCCAAATAGATCAGCTTTACTCATCAAGCAAGGCAATCATGAAGGAAGCTGGCTATATGGGTGCCGGAACCTGTGAATTCTTAATTGGATCAGATGGCACGATCTCCTTCTTGGAAGTAAACACCAGACTTCAAGTAGAGCATCCGGTAAGCGAAGAAGTTACTGGCCTAGATTTAGTTCGCGAACAATTTAGAATTGCAGATGGCGGAACAATTAATCCAGTAGACCCAATAATTCGCGGTCACAGTATTGAATTTAGAATAAATGGTGAAGATCCTGGAAAAGGTTTCCTTCCATCACTTGGGACAATCACTAAATGGGAAGTTCCTTCGGGTCCCGGAGTGCGGATTGATGCTGGCTTTGATCATGGCCACACAATTGGTTCCCACTTTGACTCTCTTCTTGCAAAATTAATTGTTACTGCGGCAACTCGTGAAGAAGCTATTGAACGAGCTCGTCGCGCGCTAAGGGAGTTCGATATTGGCGGACTTGCTACTGCCTTGCCATTTCACCGAGCGATCGTAGAAGATCCTAATTTCACCAAGGAATTCAAGGTTTACACCAGTTATATCGAGAATGAATTTAAAAATGAGATACCACCATTCTCTTTCAAGCAAGGAATGGCAGATTCAAAGGCCGCTTCACAGAAGCTAATTGCAGAAGTTGATGGCCATAGATTTGAAGTTCTGTTGCACACACCAGAACCAATTCAAAAACGACATCGCGTCAAGAGCAATGCAATTACGGCACTTGCCGGTGATTCTCTTGAGAGCCCGATGCAGGGAACTGTAGTTAAAGTAGTAAAAGGAAATGGCGATCGGGTCGAGGTTGGTGAACTGATTGTTGTTCTCGAAGCGATGAAGATGGAGCAACCTCTTATCGCTCACAAGGCTGGGACTATTTCTAAGTTACAAGTAAATGTTGGTCAGACCGTTGCAAGTGGTGCGACCTTGTGTCTCATCGAAGACTAACTTCGAAGTGCTAGATTTGTGGCGTGAATTCAACGCTACTCGCCGATAACAGCGAAGCTTCGCTAAAGAAATTTCTTAAAACTCTCCCTGGCGTTGATCAAGTAGGCGCAAGTGCTCGCGTCGATATGTTGGCTACAAGAAGCATCAAAACTTCAAGTAAAAATTGGGCGATTGATCTCGCAATTCGAATGGTAGATCTAACGACTTTAGAGGGTGCAGATACGCCAGGAAAAGTTAAAGCGCTTTGTGCAAAAGGGGTTTATCCAGATCCAACTGATTTAACAATTCCATCTGTTGGTGCAATCTGTGTTTACAACGATATGGTGAAAATTGCTCGTGACGCTCTTGATTCTGGTGGCGGAAGAGATATTCCAGTTGCCGCGGTAACAACGGCATTTCCATCGGGGCGCGCCAGCATGGAAGTAAAGATTCAAGATACTAAAGATGCAATCGCAAATGGTGCAAGTGAGATTGATATGGTCATTGACCGGGGCGCCTTCCTATCTGGACAACTCGGTTTAGTCTTTGATGAAATTAAGACAATCAAAGAGATTTGTGGCAAAGCGGTTCACCTCAAAGTAATTCTTGAAACTGGTGAGCTTGTTACGCTAGATAATGTTCGCAAGGCCTCATATCTTGCTATGTTGGCTGGCGCTGATTTTATTAAAACGAGCACTGGAAAAGTTTCACCAGCCGCTACCGGCCCTGTTGTCTACGTGATGCTTGAAGCCGTGAGAGATTTTTACAATTTAACTGGAGTTCGAATTGGTGTTAAGCCAGCTGGTGGAATTAGAAACACTAAGGATGCAATGAAGCAACTTGTGCTAGTCAATGAGGTCGCTGGCCCAGAATGGCTAGATCCTAAGCTCTTTAGAATTGGCGCCAGTGCGCTTTTGAATGATTTGCTTATGCAGCGCATGAAAATGCGTGATGGGTATTACGCTAATCCAAACTATGTGACGTTAGATTAAAGAGAGTGAACCAGAGATGAATAATTTCGAATATGCCCCGGCTCCGGAATCTGCCGCTCTCGTGGATATCAAGAGCGAGTACGGATTATTTATCAACGGAAAGTTTGTTGCACCAAAATCAGGCAAAACCTTCACAACTATAAACCCAGCCACGGAAGAGGTTCTTGCGAAGGTTGCTTATGCTGAACTTGCTGATGTGAACCTGGCAGTTACTGCAGCCCGAAACGCCTTTACAAAAACCTGGTCCAAACTGCCCGCGGCAGAACGCGGAAAATATCTTTTTAGAATTGCTCGAATCTTGCAAGAGCGCAGTAGAGAGTTTGCGGTTCTCGAAACTTTAGATAATGGAAAGCCAATACGTGAGACTAGGGATACTGATATTCCACTTGCTGCAGCACATTTCTTCTATCACGCAGGTTGGGCAGACAAACTTTCCTATGCGGGCCATGGATCAAATCCAAAGCCTTATGGTGTTGCTGCTCAGATAATTCCATGGAACTTTCCGATGCTGATGTTGGCTTGGAAGATAGCGCCAGCTCTTGCAACAGGAAATACCGTCGTCTTAAAGCCTGCGGAAACTACGCCACTAACTGCGCTCTTATTTGCTGAAGTCTGCCAACAAGCAGGGCTGCCAGCAGGAGTCGTAAATATTATTACTGGTGATGGGGCTACGGGTTCACACTTAGTAAATCATCCTGGTGTAGATAAAGTGGCATTCACTGGTTCTACCGGTGTAGGTAAAGCGATTGCAAAAGCAATTGCCGGAACTAAGAAAAGTGCCACGCTAGAACTTGGTGGCAAAGGTGCAAATATCGTCTTTGAAGATGCGCCAATTGATGAGGCGGTCGAGGGAATTGTTAATGGCATCTTCTTTAACCAAGGCCATGTTTGTTGTGCTGGTTCTAGGTTATTGCTTCAAGAAAATATTCAAGATGAGGTCTTAGAAAAACTTAGAAATAGAATAAATTTAATTCGAATCGGTAATCCGATGGATAAGAACACCGATCTCGGTGCAATCAATAGCTCTGCCCAACT
>WLCY01000040.1 GCA_009705075.1 Actinomycetota bacterium | reverse complement strand
TTAACTGTTACAACGTGAACGCCTTTGCCAGTTAATGCATTTAAATATGCTGGAAGAGTTGAAACCAGAGTCTTACCTTCACCGGTTCGCATCTCTGCAACATTTCCTTTATGTAGCGCAGCGCCGCCCATAATTTGAACGTCATAGTGCCGTTGACCGAGGGTTCGCCTTGCAGCTTCCCGCACAGTTGCGAATGCTTCAGGCAAAATATCTTCCAAGCTCTTACCTGCAGCAAGTTGGTCTTTTAGTTTTGTTGTTTGAGAACGTAGATCAGCATCGCTCAAAGCAGAAATTTCTGGCTCAAAGTCCAAAACTTCTTTTGCAATTTTTTCTAGTTGGCGAATGTTGCGGCCTTCTCCAGCGCGCAAAATCTTGTCTAGTAGCGGTGACACATATCCTCTTTCATAGCTCTTTTATTGAAACGGCCGGCGCAGCGGACATGGGGATATCTTAATGTGTAAATCCATCTGTCGCGCACGATGCAAGGGCTCCATCTACCCTCAGACCAAGGCTACATAGCGCCTTATTTGCCGCCTGAACGGTAGTTCCTGTAGTAACTAAATCATCCACCAAAAATACTAAGGTTTTAAATAGTTGGTCAGGATTTATTCCATTTTGGATCCGCTTAATTCGCGCAATTTCATTATTGAATCGTGGGTTAATCTCAAATGCTCCGAGCATATTTAGCTCTCTCTCATGAAAATTTAAGGTCGATTGATCTACTATTTTTTTGGCATGTTGCAGGCAATTGAGAGCTTTTAGATTGGCGATATGTGAATCTCTCATCAGCAATTTCAGAAGTAGTTCCACATGAGCAAAGCCACGTGCGCGGTCTGCTTCTCTTCGCGATGGAATAGGGATAAGAATGATTTCGCAATTTTGACTCTTTGGGTTTTTTGAGAATCCTTTAATAGCCACGGTAAGTGAGCGCAGCAAACAAGTAGCCAAGAATTTTCGAGCGTGAATTTGATTGTTCTCTTTTGCCGCAAGTATGAGGCGCGACATTGTTGGAGAATACTTACTTCCAGCGAAAACCTTAACTGAGCCGCGATTGACCTGAATTATATCTGTCGTTAATAATTCCCTGCATCTCTCGCAAATTCCGAAGTCCGCAAAATCATTGCAGCCATCTCTTCCGCATGATGGGCATTTAACTGTAAAGATTAGTGATGAGAGCGCTGTGAATATTAATCTAACTCTTGAATTGGTATTCGGCATAAATAAAGTATTACTAGAGAAATTACATTCCAGAGCACGGTAAATCTAATTGTGACTTTATTCAGGCTGTGCAGAAATTGGCTTGGAATTAATAGTTCCCCCAGCAAATTTAGGAATTGTTAAAACGAAGTGAGCACCTTTGGTTGGCTCGCCCCAAACATCAATTTCCCCTTGATGCAATCTTGCATCCTCTAGAGCAATCGAAAGTCCAAGTCCAGTTCCGCCCGTTGTTCGCGCTCTTGAACTGTCAGCGCGCCAGAAACGCTCAAAGAGTAATTTCTTATCGATGTAGTTAAATCCAACTCCATAGTCACGTACACCAATTGAAACTTCATTATCAGTCTCTTCTATTTGAATATCAATGTTCTTATCTTCACGATGATCCACAGCATTGGAAATCAAGTTGCGAATAATCCGCTTAATCCTTCGCGGATCCACATCAACTAGAACTGGTTTATCTGGTGCCCATAGGTGAATTATTCGGTCCTGACTTGGATGTAAATAATCGATGGTTTCTTTTACTAATGTGGTCAAATCAATCTCTTCAATTTCAAGAATTGCAGCTTGAGCATCGAATCGGCTTACCTCAAGTAAGTCAGTAAGAAGAGATTCGAATCGTTCGATCTGAGAGATTAATAGTTCAGCACTCCTTGTAACGGTGGGTTCGAAATTTTCTCTGGCTGAGTAAATAACCTGAGATGCCATTCGAATTGTCGTAAGCGGGGTTCGAAGTTCATGAGACACATCTGACACGAATCGCTGCTGTAATTTTGAAAGATTTTCGAGTCTTGAGATTTGTTGTTGAAGGGAAACTGCCATTTCATTAAATGAGTATCCCAAACTTGCTATTTCATCTTGCCCTTGAATATCCATGCGGAGTTCTAGATTTCCTGCTGTCAACTCTTCTGCGACTCTCGCGGCATCTCGAATTGGTGAAATTAGGCGACGTAGGACGAAGAAGGTAATTAAACCAATTAGTAAAGTAAGTGCGATACCCGTCAGCCAAAGGTAATTTAAAATAAGAGACATCGTTCGACTCTGTTGGGCCAAACTAAAGAGCACATAAAACTCATACTTGCCTGCGCCCTTAATCGTTAAAATATGGCCAACAGCTATTGCCGGTTCGACTTTTCCATCTACATATTGCAAGTCGGTGCGTTCCCACTTAGTTGAAGAATTTGTGGTTGATGCGACCCTGGTCTTCTCTCTTAAAGATTCGGGAACTGATTTAGGTTCTAATAAGTTAGATGTGCCATCGAATCTGTAGCGGCTTCCAGTGTCTTTATAGGTAAAAATTGCGAGCTCACGAGCAGCGCTTTCAAATGTCTTAGGAGGTACGGCTAGAATCTCAGAGAAGATTAATTTTAGAGCAGCTTTATCTTGGTATTGCGAGAAAGTTAATTGAAGCTGGGTATTTCTAGCAGTTGATTGAGCATCTAAAATCGATAATTTAAGTTTTTCGTCAAAGATGCCTGATGAGATTTGATTGTAAAGCGCAGATCCTAGAAGCCAAATAATTATGAATGAAAGTGCAACAATCGTGCTGGTCACTCGAAAGACAAGCGAGGAATTCCAAGCCTTAAATGGCGAGGTCACTGAGAACTTCCAGAAACACCAGCCTTATATCCGACACCACGAACCGTAAGAATTATCTTTGGATTCTCCGGATCAATCTCAACTTTCGAGCGCAATCTTTGGATATGAACATTGACCAATCGGGTATCAGTTGCAGGTCGATAACCCCAGACTTCACTTAAAAGCGCCTCTCGCGTGAATACTCGACCTGGCTCTTTAGCTAGAGCAACTAGAAGATCAAATTCCAAGCGCGTTAGTGCGATAACTTGGCCATCTCGAATAATTGAGTGTTCGATCTGGTCAATCTTAATATTTCCAATTTGTAGATCAGAGCTAATATCGGCGGTACTTCTACGTAATCTAACTTTCATGCGAGCAACCAGTTCTGATGGATCAAATGGCTTTACCATGTAATCATCAGCACCGGCTTCTAGTCCAGCAACAACATCCTGCTTATCGCTCTTTGCCGATAACATAACAATCGGAACCATAGATTTTTCGCGAATTAATTTACAAACTTCAACGCCGTTTAATCCGGGAAGCATTACATCTAATAAAACTAAATCCGGAGTTTGTGCCTCAAAAACAGACATAACTTCGTCACCGCGGCCTACTAAATCCACTTCATATCCGGCACCAGTTAAAACGATGCCGAGCATTTCAGCTAGATCTTGGTCGTCATCGACGACCATGATCAGAGTCATTAGCTACCGTGCTCCCAAGAGTTGAGGTAAAGCTCTTGTGCTGGAGTTAATTTATCAATTGTTGATCCCATGCTCTCTAACTTCAAGCGCGCAACCTCTTTATCAATTTCAGTTGGAACATCATGTAACCCAGCGCCGAGTTCTGCTGCTGCCTTCAATAAATATTCAGCAGTAAGCGCTTGATCAGAGAATGACATATCCATTACAGATGCTGGGTGTCCTTCGGCAGCACCGAGGTTTACGAGTCGGCCTTCGGCCAGAAGAAGGATGCGACGACCATCAGCCATTACATATTCATCTGTTTGGTGACGCATCTTGGCATTCTTAGATTTTGCATTCTGCTCAAGCCAAGCAACATCAATTTCAATATCAAAGTGGCCGGCATTCGAAAGAATTGCGCCATCTTTCATTACCTTGAAATGTTCTTCACGAAGTACGTCGCGATTACCTGTAACAGTTACGTAGATATCGCCATACTTTGCAGCTTCTGTCATTGGCATAACTCGATAGCCCTGCATAAGTGCATCTAGCGCCTTAGTTGGATCAATTTCAGTAACAATTACATCTGCGCCCATACCTTTTGCACGCTCTGCAACACCTTTACCGCAATAACCAAAACCAGCTACAACGAAGGTTTTCCCCGCGACGAGTGAATTTGTTGAACGGAAGATTGCATCCAGCGTTGATTGGCCGGTGCCAAAACGATTATCAAACATATGCTTTGTGTCGGTGTCATTCACGGCAATCATTGGGAACTTAAGGGCGCCATCTTTAGTCATCTGGCTTAAGCGGATAACACCTGTAGTTGTCTCTTCACAACCACCGATAATTCCATCAATTAATTCGGTTCGGGTTGTATGAAGAGTATTTACTAAGTCGCAACCATCATCGAATACTAAATGTGGCTTGATATCTAGTGAAGCATTGATATGTGAATAGTAGCCATCACGATCAACAGCATTGCGAGCAAAGACGCTGATTCCATACTCGTGTACCAGCGCTGCGGCTGTGTCATCTTGAGTAGAAAGTGGATTTGATGCACAAAGGGCAAGTTCTGCGCCACCTGCTTTGAGGGCACGCATCAAGTTGGCAGTCTCAGTAGTTACATGCATGCAGGCAGAGATTCGTATTCCTTTAAATGGTTGTTCTTTCTCAAAACGTTCACGAATCTGCGCAAGAACTGGCATATTCCGTTCCGCCCATTCGATTCTCTTTTTGCCTTCAGCCGCTAGGGCAGCGTTTGCAATGTCATGTTTTACGGCTGTTTGAACGTTCACGAATAACTCCTATGAAATATTGGTAGGGGCGTAGGTTATCGCTTAGCCCTGATGATTGCGAGTAGAGCGTCGCGCGCCTTGATCATTTGAGCCTCAGTATCGCCTTCGACATTTAAGCGAAGCAACGGCTCAGTGTTAGATGCTCGAACATTGAACCAATACTTTGGGCCAGTCAAGGTAATGCCATCTAATTCATCTACCTCAAATCCTTTTCCAGCACTGCCATATTCAGCGAGAATTGCAGCGATTGCCGCCGGGACATCTTTAACTTCAGAATTAATTTCACCACTTGAAAAATAACGATTAAACGGCTTGAGAAGTGTTGAAAGTGAGCTCTTTCCAGAAGCCAATTCGGTTAACGCGAAAAGCGCGGCAAGCGCTCCGGAATCCGCCCGCCAAAAATCGGCAAAATAGAAATGGCCAGAATGTTCGCCGCCAAATATTGCACCAGAATCCGCCATCATTTTCTTTATAAATGAATGTCCAACTCGTGATCGCAGTGGTATCCCGCCATTTTCAGCGATTATCTCCGGAACCGCTTTTGAAGATATTAGATTGTAAATAATTGTAGAACCAGGCTTTCGTTTTAACTCACGCACTGCTATCAATCCAGTGAGCGCTGAAGGATTTACTAGCGCACCTTTCTCATCTATCAAGAAACAGCGATCGGCATCGCCATCAAAAGCAAGTCCGATATCCGCCTTCTCTTTAATAACTCGCTTCTGTAAGTCAACTAAATTCTTAGCATCAATGGGGTTTGCTTCATGATTTGGAAAATTTCCATCCAACTCAAAATACATAGGAATCACATCAACGTTTAGCCGAGCCATAATGGCTGGTGCTGTGTGGCCAGCCATGCCATTTCCGGCATCGATAACTACTTTCAATCTGCGTTGCGAGGAATCGGAAGGATCAATCTCTGGGAAGAGTGAAAGCAGAAAATCAACATAGTCATTTAACAAATCGCGCTTACTCTCGCGACCAACCGGCCTATTGGTTATTGGCATACCTTGAAGTATCAATTGCTTAATTCTTCGAAGCCCCGAATCTTGGCCGATTGGGACCGCTCCGCTTTTACATAACTTCATTCCATTGTAGGCAGCTGGATTGTGGCTTGCGGTAAACATAGCGCCAGGCATATTCAATTTGCCAGCCGCAAAATACAACATATCTGTTGATGCTAATCCGATTCGA
>WLCY01000004.1 GCA_009705075.1 Actinomycetota bacterium | reverse complement strand
TATCAGGTGAAATTTTAGGAGGCGGGAAATTTACTAGCGAGATTGGCAAAGTGACTGTAGTAAATGTCTGGGCTTCCTGGTGTTCACCATGTAGAGCGGAGGCTCCAACGCTCTCCGAATTTGCAATCAAGAATCCTGATCTACAATTTGTTGGAATTCTTACAAGAGACAATCAAAGTTCAGCGTTAAGTTTTGTAAATCGATTCAAGATTAGTTATCCGACTCTTACAGATGATGCAGTTATTGCTAGCTTTCGAGGGTCACTTTCGGCCAATGCAATTCCTACAACCTTGATAATCGATAAGAATGGCTTAGTAGCAGCGCGAATAAGTGGACAAGTAACAGTCTCAATATTGCGTGACTTATTGGAGAAAGTTTCTGGAAGTAGCATAAATGTTTAGCTCCTTCGTCGATTTAATTTTTGATGGCAACCTGATCATTGCTGCTGGAGTTGCAATGATTGCTGGATTAATTTCATTTGCATCTCCGTGTGTTCTTCCACTTGTTCCAGGTTATTTATCTTATGCAGCGGGTATGGTTGAAATACGCGGAAGGGGCAGAGTTGCACTTGGCTCATTATTATTTGTTTTAGGTTTTTCACTTCTATTCATCTCATACGGCGCACTATTTGGATCACTCGGTTCCACAATTTCTAGCAATTCCAGATTGGTCTCTCTTGTCTTAGGGGTTCTTACAATCATTATGGGAGTAATTTTCCTCTTTAATCATAAGTTCTATCGGTCATTTAAGCCGGTATGGAAAGTGCGTACTGGCCTTGTCGGAGCGCCATTACTCGGATTTCTATTTGGCATTGGTTGGACTCCTTGTATTGGGCCAACACTGGGCGCAGTTCAAACCCTCTCATTCCAAGAGTCAAGCGCGCTTCGCGGAGCGATTTTGAGTGGCGCGTACTGCCTAGGTCTTGGTGCGCCTTTTATTCTTGTCGGCACTTTCTTCGACAAATCTACCCGCCTACGAAAATACATCTCGAAGCATGGAAACTTCTTAACTTTAATTGGTGGCCTCTTTTTAATCTTAATCGGGATATTGCAAGTAACAGGCTTATGGGCTGATGTCATGAATTCACTTCGCTCTTTGATTTCAGATTTCGCGCCGGTAATTTAAATGGCCATAACTTCCGAACTAGATACCCGCTCTTCCTTACGCTGGCTATGGCGCCAACTTACAAGTATGCGAACGGCTCTAATCTTGCTATTACTACTAGGGCTAGCAGCTATTCCCGGCTCACTTTTCCCACAACGCTCACAGAACCCCCTGAAAGTAAGCGATTTCTTCAAAAGCAATCCAGGAACAGCAAAATTCTTAGATCAGTTAAATATGTTTGATGTTTATAGCTCGCCCTGGTTTAGCTCTATCTACATTCTGCTATTTATCTCGCTAATTGGGTGCGTACTTCCGAGAACTTTTGAACACTTAAAGGGAATCAGGGCAAAGCCACCACTTACGCCAAAAAATTTAAATCGCATGGAGTTCTTTACGGAAAGTGAATTTGGCTCTTTAGATAAGGCCGAGGCTTGGTTCAAAAAACACCATTTCCGAATTAGGCGGGATGCAAACTCAATTTCAGCGGAGAAAGGTTTCATGCGTGAAACTGGAAATCTTCTCTTTCACCTTTCACTAATTTTAATTTTGGTTGGAGTTGCTCTTGGTTCGCTCTTTGGAATGAAAGGAGATGCGATAATTAATGTTGGAGAAAGATTTATTAATACTCCAACATCCTATGATGTAATTTCTTATGGAAAATTGCAATCCGAAAAATCTCTATCACCATTTTCGATAACAGCTACCGACTTTAAAGCTAGCTATGAATTAAAGACTGGTGCGCCAAGTGATTACAAGCTAACAGTAAACGTTGCTAATTCAGTTGGAGGTAAAGAAGTTTCTAAAGTTGTTAGAGTTAATTCTCCCTTAACTTTTGGAACTACCAAGGTTTATCTTCAGGCAAATGGTTATTCGCCACTAGTAACCATTCGAGATAAAAGTGGCGAGATAAAATTTCAAGGAACAGTTATCTTCCTGCCACAAGATGGAAATTTAACTTCAACGGGTGCAATCAAAGTTCCAGATATGAAACCTCAGGTGGGTTTTGTTGGATCTTTCATCCCGACTTATGCTAGAAATTCGGTGCGTGGGGCTTTCTCGACTTATCCCGAAGTTCTCGATCCACGGCTTTTGATTTCGATTTGGACTGGGGATCTCGGTCTGGATAGTGGTATTCCGCAATCCGTTTATCGTCTTGATACCTCAGTGATGAAGCGAATTGGATTAGAAACTTTAAAATTGCATGAGACAAATAATTTTGGTGAGGGCTCAATCACATTTGAAGGTTGGACGCCTTGGGTCAATCTGCAAATTGTGAAAGACCCAGGCAAGATATACGCATTGCTCGGCGCCATCCTTGCGATTCTTGGACTCTTGGCCTCGCTATTTACAAGATCTCGTCGAATTTGGGTTAAAGAGAATTCAAATAAAACAGGTGTCGAAGTTGCAGGACTGGCAAAGAATTCAACACCAGGCCTTGAATCTGAAATTGATTCACTTGTTAAAGAGATGAGAGAGTAGTCCCGTGACTTCAACAAATTATGCCTATCTTTCGAACTATGCGATTTATTCCGCGATGGTCTTATTTACGGTCGCATTCTTCGCACATGCTATTGAAGTCGCTTTCTCACTTCGGAATCTAGAAGAGAAAACCAAATTTGATTTTTCTCGTACCAAGCGCAGCGGCGACATTGGTACCGTGATGATAGTTCTTGCATTTGTATTTCTACTTGCAGCCGTAATCTTCCGTGGAATTTCAGCACATCGAGTTCCTTGGGGAAATATGTATGAATTCTCAATTACAGGCGCACTAGCTTTTACCGGGGCCTACATCTTTGCGCTCTGGAAATATAAAGTTAGATGGCTTGGACTTCCAGTAGCAATAGCAGTGTTGTTAACTCTTGGAACCGCAATTACTATTCTTTATCGTCCGAGCGCACCGCTTGTACCAGCGCTCAAGTCGACCTGGTTAGCAATACATGTATCTGCCGCGATTGTTTCTGGCGGCGTGTTTTTATTGGCAAATTGCATCGCAGCTACTTATTTAATTCTAGATCGTTACGAATCTAAAGGCGGCCGACCAACCTGGGCGCTTAAGTTGCCAACACTTGAGGCTTTAGACCAACTTACTTATCGCTTAGTTGCCTTTGTATTTCCGCTCTGGACATTTGCAGTGATTGCAGGTGCAATTTGGGCAGAGTCTGCATGGGGTCGTTATTGGGGTTGGGATCCAAAAGAGACTTGGGCTTTCATTACTTGGGTTGCATATGCGGCTTATCTACATGCGCGTGTAACTGTTGGCTGGCGCGGTCGAAAAGCAGCATGGTTATGTTTATTTGCAGGATCAACATTCTTATTTAATTACGTGTATATAAATATTTGGGGAACTGGGAAACATACTTATAGCGGGCTCTAGGTAATGAGCGGGATTTAGAGTTTGCGTAAGAAATCTGGATCATCATCGGGTGGAATTATTCTGCCTCTACCGCCTCGACCCTTTCCTGGATTTCGTTTTGGCCTTCCAATTACAAACCAGAGAATTGAACCAAGAGTAGAAAATAAAAAGATTAATAAGAGCCAAGCCCATTTGGGTAATTTCCGAACCTCTTCTTGAGGAGTTCGAGCACAGTCAAAGAAAGAGTAGAAGGTGAAGGCAAGAACGATAAGAGTTACCCAGAGGCGCATGGTCGAAGTTTAAGCCTTTGCCAAAGATAGTGCGAGAGTTATCAACAGAGATGTGAGCAGTTGAAGTTCGCCTGCTCTGCCCAGAAGAGGTATTAGCGCTGAACCTGATGCGCCAGAGCGAACTCCCTTAATCAAAGTGAATTGGTAGGGCAGGGTAGCCAAGAGTATGAGCGCTAGCGGCGTTATGAAAATGACAGAAAATGAAGTAATTAGCGCAAGCGCTAAGAGCGCAACAATAAGTCCGCGAGCCTTAGCATCACCAAGCCTTACCGCCAAAGTTTTCTTTCCCACCAATTCATCTTTGGGGCGATCACGTAAATTATTTAAGCCAAGAATTGTGCATGAAAGCGCGCCCATCGGAATTGCTAGCATGAACGATTGCCAAGAAATTCTCTGGGATTGTGCAAAGTAAGAGCCCATAGTTGCAACTAAACCAAAGAAGATGAAAACTGAAACTTCACCAAAACCGGAATATCCATATGGATTCTTGCCTCCCGTGTATTTCCAGGCTGCAACTATTGCAATTGCTCCGACAATTATTAGAAGAGGTGAAGTTCTAAGTGAAAGCAGTAGGCCCGCTAGTGCTGCAAGTGCGTAGGTAAGGATTGCTGCTCTCTTAACTTGGGATGGAGCTTTCAGACCGCTGGCAACAAGACGGATAGGACCGGTACGCACTTCGTCGGTTCCGCGAATTCCATCAGAGTAATCATTTGAGTAATTAACCGCGATTTGCAATAACAAACCAACAGTTAGGGCTAGCAATGCATTAATCCAATTAATACTTATTCCATCGATATTAATTAGCGCCGTTCCAATTAGTACTGGCGCTATCGCGGCAGGAAGCGTCCGCGGTCTTGCACCAAGAAACCAAAACTTCATTGTCTAATCATTGCTTATTTTGGAATAACTCTGCAGCTTTGACACGGTCGGGCTTACCAATTCCTAATTTCGGAATTTCATCAACGCATAAGAATTTTTTTGGAACAAACTCTCTTCCGAGGTTATTCTCTAAAATATCGGAAATCTTAATCCAATCTAACTTCTGATCCGAAATCAAACATAATTTATCTCCCCATTCTGAATCGGGGATTGAGGTTGCAAGAAAATTTATCTCGGGATAATTTGCCGCTAGCTCGTTCTCAATGGCAATAAGTGAAATATTTATTCCACCTGAAATGATTACATCATCAGCTCGTCCAATAACAAATACTTCATCTCCATGTATTTCGCCAAGATCGCTTGTTAAAAACCAACCATCAACAAATTTTTCCGCCCACAGTGCTTCTTGATTTTCGTACCCCATTGCAATTACCGCACCCTTAATTTTTATCAATCCAGATTCACTTAGGGCAAGTGAAATACCAGGAAGCGGAATGTTGTTGTAAACGCAACCACCTGAAGTTTCGGTCATTCCATAAGTTGTAATGACATTTATGCCTTGACGCCGCGCACTCTCTAAAATTGTCATACCAATTGCGGCGCCACCAACTAGAACAGCTTTACAATTCTGAAGGTGTTTAAGTAAATGGCTATCACCGTTTAGCGCTCGATGAAGTTGAGTTGGAACAATTGCAGTGAAATCTGCCCGCGCGTTCTCATCAACAATTTCACTTCCAAGTTGTATTGCTCTGGCTAAAACATTTAAGCCAGCAATATGATCTATTGGAAGCAGCAAAGACCAGATATCGCCCGGGACAGCCCCCACTGCAGAATTTGATAATTGCGCGGAAATTGCAATCGCCTTAGTTGAAAGTTGAACTCGTTTAGTAATTCCAGAGGAACCACTCGTGCTTACGATGACGAGAGACGGCTCTTCTTGGGTAAAGGCCGCAGAAAGGGCTTGCATCAGCTCAGCGGTTGACCGCTCCTGGCTGAGATCAATTACCGAAGTTTTCATGACACCCGTAGGCTATCCATATATTTTGTAGGAGGAAATGTGAGTAAACCTTTTAAGCGGGAGCCAGGTAGCCGGACCATTCCAAAATGGAGTACCGGACTTGGCGGCGAAGCCTTCTCGGACATCATTTATCAGACCGCTGAAGGAATTGCGAAGATAACAATAAATCGTCCAGAAGTCCGCAATGCATTTCGCCCACAAACCCTCTTTGAATTACAGGAAGCTTTTTCACTGGCACGTGATGACGATTCAGTTGGGGTAATAATTTTTACCGGCGCAGGAACTGAAGCCTTCTGTTCTGGTGGCGATATAAATGTTCGTGGTGATGATGGTTATCTTGGAAACGATCCACTCGCTAAAAAAGGAATTGGACGACTAAACGTTCTTGATTTACAAATTCAAATTCGCCGATTACCAAAACCAGTTGTAGCAATGGTTGCCGGTTGGGCTGTCGGCGGCGGACATGTTCTGCATGTTGTCTGCGATTTAACAATTGCTGCGGATAATGCAAAATTTGGACAGACCGGACCAATGGTTGGCTCATTTGATGGTGGATATGGTGCTGGGTTATTGGCCGCGCATATCGGACAGAAGAAGGCTCGCGAGATCTGGTTCTTGTGCCGGCAATACGATGCAACCGAAGCTCTCGAAATGGGGCTAGTAAATACTGTAGTTCCTGTTGCAGAACTTGAAGCAGAAACAGTTTCATGGTGTCGCGAAATGCTTAGACATTCACCAATGGCACTTAGATTATTAAAGGCTGGTTTAAATGCCGCTGATGATGGACTTGCTGGCGTTCAACAACTTGCCGGTGATGCAACACTTCTCTTTTACATGACCGAAGAGGGGCAAGAAGGACGCGATGCATTTAAAGAGAATCGTGAACCGAATTTCGATAAGTTTCCAAAGCGTCCTTAATTAAAACATGTGGCACTTAGGCGAGATCTTTAACGATCTAACTATCGTTGCCATTCCTACAAGGACTAGCTTCCGCGGAATCACAGTGCGAGAAGCAGCTATTTTCCGTGGCCCAGCTGGCTGGAGTGAATTCGCTCCATTTATTGAGTACAACGAAGTCCAATCAGAGCCCTGGCTATCTGCAGCGCTAGAAGGCGCTTACAAACCCTGGCCTGAACTTAAACGTAACAAGGTTGGCGTAAATGCGACGTTACCGAAGGTAGAAATTAGTCGAGTAAATGAAATTTTAGAGAGATTTCCTGGAGCAAGAACGGTAAAGATAAAAGTTGATGATTTTGAAAAAGATAGTGAATTGGTTGAAGCTGCATTAGATTTTAACTCGGATTTCATGATCCGACTCGATGTAAATGGTGGCTGGGATTTAGAAACGGCTCTCTTAAATCTCTATAACTACAATCTTCGTTTCGGGAAAGTATTTGAATATATCGAACAACCTTGCTTGGAAATCTCAGATCTAAGAAAACTCAAAGCAGAAATCCCGATGAAGATTGCTATTGACGAGTCAATTCGACAAGCACTGGACAGTGACTTTACAGACGCACAAAATTTTGCAGATATTGCAATTATAAAATGGGCACCCTCAGGCGGAATTTCTAGGGCCAATAATTTGATCGCTCGGATTGGCTTACCAGCTGTAATTTCTAGTGCACTAGATACTGGAATTGGAATTTCACATGGGCTTGCACTAGCAGCTACGCAGAATGATCTCACTTTGGACTGTGGGCTTGCGACCTTATCTTTGCTTGAAAGCGATGTGGTTTTGCCAGCCTTAGAAATATCAGATGGCTTCATTACAGTAAATCGAACTGTTCCTGACGAGAAATTGTTAAGTAAGTATGCGGCTTCATCAGACCGTAGAATTTGGTGGCAGCAGAGAATAGAGAAAATTTGGGAATCTGGTTTTGGCGAAAGGTGGCAACGTGAGCAACTCGACTGATCTTGCACGTCAAACAATTCGCAGATTAATTGAATCTGGAGTTAGTGATTTCGTTATTTCGCCGGGGTCAAGAAACGCACCACTTTCAATCGCGTTGTATGAAGCTAAAACAAAGGGGTTAATTGAGCTTCACGTAAAGTTAGATGAACGCGGAGCAGCCTTTTATGCACTGGGAATTTCTAAAGCGACAGATAAATACGTTGCAGTTATCTGCACAAGTGGAACTGCTGCGGCCAACTTTCATCCCGCACTTCTTGAGGCCTGGCATGCAGCTAACAAATTGATCGCAATCACAGCAGACCGTCCCGAACGGCTTCGAAAGACCGGAGCAAATCAAACAACCGATCAAGTCGGATTGTTTCCCAACATAAAGAGTTATGACTTAGTTTCAGGCACGAAATTCGAATTAGCAGCGGGACCGATACATCTAAATATTCAATTTGATGAGCCGCTCCTGCCGCAAGACAGTAATGACTGGCTCTCTGGTTTAAGGATAAATCCGCAAGCACCGGTTCCAGTAAATCCAAAAACATTGAGTGTTACCGGAAATGGTGTAATTGTAATTGGCCACGATAGCGGCACTTTTTCTCGACCAGAAATTACAAAATTCATTGAAGCATCAGGATTACCAGTTGTTGCAGAAGATCCACTTTCTTTTGAAACCGCTGTAGGGCATCCGAGTTCTTTCTTAAGCGATGAAGTAATCCGGGGATATTTAAAACCTGATTATGTAATTGTCATCGGGAGGACGACGCTCTCACGTAGCATTAACAACTACATTGGAAGTGCAGCTAAGAGTTACGTGATTGATCCGAGAATCTCCACGATTGACACTAAGCGCACTGCAACGCAAGTCTTTTTCGAATTACCAAAATTAGAGGTCATGACTCTAAATCCATCTTGGATTTCAGATTGGCAAGAGATTTCCAGACTTACATCTGATGAACTTTCAAAAGATCAAAGTTGGTCAGAGCAAATTGCGCTTTCAACTATCAGCGCTGCGATTCCGGAAGGTTCGGCGTTCTTTGTCGGATCTTCAAGACCTATTCGAGATATCGAGGCATTTGCAAGACCGCGATCTGGAATTGAAGTTTTTGCAAATCGTGGGCTTGCTGGAATCGATGGTAATTTATCCACGATCTTTGGTATTTCCAATAACTTCGAGCGCACATATGCCGTAATTGGTGATTTAACCTTTCTCCATGATTTAACCGCTTTGTTATCATCGCCTAAAACAAATTTAACTATATTTATTATTGATAATAATGGCGGTGGCATTTTCTCGACGCTACCTCAATCAGGAGTAAATGGATTTGAAGAAATTTTTGGAACCCCCCAGAACCAAGACCTTGGAAAATTAATCTCTGGTTTTTCCATCGAAGTTAGCAAAGTGAAGACGGTATCTGATTTGAATTATGCAATTGCAGAAAACTGGCGTGGCTTAAGGTTTGTAATTGTTGAAGTGCCGAGCCGAGTTGCGATGTCAGAAAATTTACTTAAGACTTATTCCCGAATTTCTAGCGCAGTGCGCATTGGACTTAATTTAGCCTGACTCTCAGATAGTTCATCTTCTGGATTGGATCCAGCAACAATCCCGCAGCCACTAAATATCCGAATAGATTTTCCAGTTTCAGATAACTCGCCCGTGCGAAGAGCAATTCCGATTTCACCATCACCGCGAGCATCTATCCACCCAACAGGTCCGGCATATCTGCCACGACTCATTTCTTCTAATTCATTAATTAGCGCACTAGCAATACTTGTCGGAGTTCCACATACCGCAGCAGACGGATGCAGAGATGCGATCAAGGCAAAGATATCTACTGGCACTGCTGAATCATTCAACACTCCAGTTACATCCGTGGCTAGGTGCATGACATTTGCTAGATGCAAGACAAAGGGTGACTCTGGAACATTTGTTGAAGAGCAGTATGGCGCTAGGGCATCTGCCACAGATCGAACTGCATATTCATGCTCTTCTAAATCTTTTGAAGATTTCGCGAGCGATGCCGCAAGCCCTAAATCTCGCGCTTCATCTCCGGATTTACGGATTGTTCCGGCCAAAATTCTTGAAGTTATAAGGGACTTATTTAGTCGGACCAACAACTCCGGTGTGGCACCTATCAAGTTCGATACTAAGAAGACCCAAGTTGAAGGGTAATTCTTGGTCAGAAAGGAGATCAGGCTTCGCTTAGAAATCACTTCAGAGCTATGAGCAATTAAATCCCGAGCAAGGACAACTTTCTCAAGATCACCTTTCTTAATCTTTTCAACGGCAGTTGCAACACGGCTTTTCCACTCGGTATCGGAAAGTGCGCCACTTTCAAAGTTAATCTCACCTTGCTGTTCTGATTTAAGATATTTACTTATTGAAGGTTGATTCGCTTCACCAATCCAAGTTATCCAAGATTTACCACCTTTATGTCCAATGATTATTTCTGGAATAACAAGCTTTGATTCTTCTGAAGGATCAAATGCGAAAGAAGAGAAGAGAATTGGTCCGGTTCCACTTCCATGAACATTATTTTGAATCTTAAGTGTCGCAAGTTGTTCATGCCACCACTTTCGGGCATCTGCGAAACGGTTATTTCCCTTTACGCTTGTGCTCTTCCATTCACCAAAACCAATTAGTCCTTCGCCACCGCGAATCCATGTCGTTGTAATCTCTAAATCTGTAGAAATTGAATCAAGGGCTGGGTGCT
This sequence comes from Actinomycetota bacterium, assembly GCA_009705075.1. GTDB lineage: Bacteria > Actinomycetota > Actinomycetes > Nanopelagicales > Nanopelagicaceae > AAA044-D11. The sequence continues at coordinate 141 of WLCY01000004.1, read as the reverse complement.
CGCCAAGAATCTCGGTGGTTATATTTGTGGGCACAGTTAGCTTTTAACTAATCGTTATCGCTTTGAAACGAATCGCCATAGAACTGGAAGTGCGGTACTTGCAATTGCAATCTTGATTACTTCACCGAAGATAAAAGGGGT
>WLCY01000039.1 GCA_009705075.1 Actinomycetota bacterium | reverse complement strand
GCTTTATTATCTGTTCCGCCACTCATTAAATAAGGAACTGGCACTCCCTCAGGATCGAACTTAGAAATAGCACTTTGCATTGCTTCGACCAAAGGTCCTTCAAAATCAACTTCAAGGGCTTTATCTCGAACTAAAATCTCGACCTCAATGTCATCGCCCGCGAGTTGTTTAACAGTATCCAAAAGTTCTTTTTCAAAACCTGGCAGAAAGCGTCCATCTACCACTGCGGTGGCTGTTTGTGGAATTACATTCGCTTTATAGCCCGCATCCAACATAGTTGGATTAGAAGTGTTTTGAATTGTCGCGCCCATCATCCGCGCTGCTCCCCCTAAATGTTTTAGAAGCGGCCGGACATTCTCTGGATCATATTTTTCGCCAACCAGAGCTGCAATCCTCGACCAGAACTTTGTCCCGGTCTTCGTCTCCAGTTGCGGCCACTCGTATGCACCTATTCGTGCAATTGCCGCTGTTAGTTTCGTAATTGCGTTATTCGGATTTATGAAGGAGCCGTGTCCGGCATCGCCTTGCGCACGCAACTGCATCCAATTGATTCCTTTTTGGGCAGCCTCAATAAAATAGAGACGATGCCCGCCAGTAATAGTTACGGAAAATCCACCAACTTCAGAGATCGCTTCCGTATACCCGTCAAAAATCTCAGGTCGATTCGCTACCAAATACCGCGAACCATATTCACTTCCTGCTTCCTCATCTGCGAAAAAAACCAATAAAATATTTCGAGGTGGTTGGTAATTTGCCCGTTTCCAAGCTCTGGCTGTCGCCAAAATCATCGCATCCATATCTTTCATATCGACCGCTCCGCGACCCCACAAGTATCCATCTTTAATTACTCCACCGAATGGGTCTACCGACCAATCTGTTGCATTTACTGGAACAACATCCAAATGGCCATGCACAATTAATCCAGGACGTGTCTGATCTACGCCAGCTATTTTGGCTACAACATTGACGCGATTCTCGCCAGTTGTAATCAACTCCGAATCAATTCCGACTTCAGCAAGTTTCTTGGCTACATAATCGGCCATCGCGCGTTCATCACCAACGCCTTCGCCGTAGTTCACACTAGGGATACGAATCATTTCCTGACAGATTGAGACGCACTCTTCTTCTAACGAAGCTAGATCTATTGGGTCAGTTATGTTCTCCACTCTCCTATCTTGCCTCAATTGTGAACCAACCCGCGCAATTGGTATCGTTCAGCCAAGCAGAAAGTTTTCACACCTGTCCGGGTGGCGGAATTGGCAGACGCGCTAGCTTGAGGTGTTAGTTCCCGCAAGGGATTAGGGGTTCAAGTCCCCTCTCGGACACAAACAACCTTAGACCACACCAAGGTTGAGGCATGTGCAAGGTCGTAAGGACATCAATTATAAAACGCTAAAAAGGAGAATCATGCAGGCCAAAGGTTACGCAGTACTGGAAGCTTCTAAACCTCTAGTCCCTTTTCAATTCGATCGACGAGAAATTCGTCCATCGGATGTTGCTTTGAAAATCGAGTATGCCGGTATCTGTCACTCAGATATACATCAAGCGCGCGAAGAGTGGGGCCCTGCAATCTTTCCGATGGTTCCTGGCCATGAAATTGCCGGTGTGGTTACTTCCGTAGGAAGTGCTGTGACTAAATTTAAAGTCGGTGATCGAATTGGAGTTGGTGTATTTATTGACTCATGCCGTAAGTGTTCGTCTTGCCAAGCAGGACTTGAACAGTATTGCGTTGAAGGAATGACTGGTACGTACAACGGATATGAGCGAGATGGAACCACGGTGGCCCAAGGTGGGTACAGCGATACTTTCGTTGTCGACCAAGATTACGCAGTTACCATTCCGGCAAACCTTGATATGGCTGGCGTCGCACCACTTCTCTGTGCCGGTATAACGCTCTATTCACCACTAAAAAATTGGGGCGCGGGCAAGGGAAAGAAAGTTGGAATCATTGGACTCGGCGGTTTAGGGCACATGGGTCTTAAATTTGCCGTAGCTCTAGGTGCGCACACCACGGTGTTCTCGCACTCGCCTTCAAAAGAGAAAGATGCAAGAGATATGGGCGCACACGATTTCGTTGTGACCAAAGATCCTAAAACTCTTGCAGGATTGGCCAAGGATTTCGATTTGATTCTCAATACGGTATCTGCAGATATGGACTTGACACCATTTCTCGAACTTCTGAAACTTGATGGCACCTTGGTGTTAATTGGTTTACCAGGTAAGCCCTACGAAATAAGCACACCAACTCTTTTAGCCCAGCGCCGTTCGTTAGCCGGATCTATGATTGGCGGAATAGCACAAACTCAAGAAATGTTAAATTTCTGTGGCGAGCACAATATTGTGAGCGAAATAGAAGTGATTAACCCGGACTATATAAATGAAGCGTATGAGCGCACTGTAAAGAGTGATGTCAAGTATCGCTTCGTAATTGACGCCTCTAAATTCTAAATCTTAGTTAAAAGCGTGTAATACACCTGCAATTATCGGAGCCAAGAAAAGTGCTGGTAGGAGATTTCCTACTGGCACTTGCTTTATTTTGAGCATTCGAAACGAGATACCAAGCAGCAATATCCCACCCGTTACCGTCATTCCTAAAATTTGATACTCAGGTAATACTGAGCCGAGCACCAAACCGACACCGGTCCAAACAAATTGGTAGAGACCAACCGGAAGCGCAGAGACTGCAACACCCCAGCCTAAAGTTGCAGCGAAAGCGATCGAGGTAACACCATCGAGGATGCTCTTAAGTGCCAGCAAGTTGATTCCCGAACCCATACCATCACTTATCGAGCCAAGTATTGCCATCGGACCGATTACAAAAAGCAACGAGGCTGAAACAAAACCATCGACAAATGGCGTCGAACCATGCGGATCAAATCTCTTTTTCAATTTAACTCCGAAGACTTCCAATCTTTTCTCAATGTCTAGAGCGGTTCCAATCAGAGCTCCAAGAAGTAGAGAGATTAGAAGGGCCAAAATTGCCCAGCCTTTTGGAAGTTCATCGGTGAAGGCCGGATTCCAAAGTGCTCGAAGTGCATCGGCTGCAGCCATTAGAGTAACAAATCCAAGTGCCGTCGTGATTAAATCACGAACTTCCTCTTTAAACTTTGCACCAGCAAAAATTCCTAAAGCGGATCCGATAACAATCGCCAGAACATTTATAACCGTACCTAATCCGACAAACATTCGTAGAACCTCCGATTATTTCGGTAGACTCTAACAGTGAATATGCGTGAATTTTCCAATAAAATTGGCCACTTCTTAAGACCCTCTCGAACAATCCCACAAACTCCATGGACCGCCAAGGGACGTTGGACTTTAAACCCAAAGACAGTTCTGGTTCTATTCACTGGATTAGCGATATTTGGCCTCGGCGAGTCTTTGCTGATTCAGTCAACAATCGGAAACTCTCCGTGGGTAGTTCTCGCCGAGGGACTCTCGCTCCAAACTTCACTGTCTATCGGCGAAGCGACTGGTCTAGTGAGCATCTGCGTTCTACTTCTATGGTGGCCGTTGCGCGAACGACCTGGTTTTGGAACAGTCGCGAATATCGCCATAATCGCAATCTTTCTACAAATCGGCGTTGATCACATTCCGGAAATTCGCGATCAACTCTTCTTGCAACTCTTGTATGTACTCATTGGAATCGGACTGGTGGGGGCAGGTTCAGCTCTCTATATAACTTGCGGAATGGGACCAGGACCTCGAGACGGACTTATGACTTCAATCCATAGACATACCGGAATTAGAATTTCTCGAGCAAGGTTAAGTGTGGAGATTACAGTTTTGATTATTGGCACAGCGCTGGGTGGCTCACTTGGAATTGGTACCGCGATGTTTGCGCTATTCATTGGCAATTCAATTGCGACCAACTTAGGTTTTGTCGCTAAGTTCGCCAATCGATCTCGCTAATTCCCATTCGATTCAATCTGCTATTAATCTCACTAAAAGGCTTTGATCCGAAGAACCCTCTGTATGCAGATAGTGGACTCGGATGGACACCCGTTATCAGATTCTCCTCGGCTATGAACGGGGCCAATGCACCAGAACTTCTCCCCCAGAGAAGAAAAACAATGGGTTTAGCTGCTAAGTAACGAATAATTTCTTCTGTAAATTTATCCCAACCCAAATCTTTATGTCCCTGACTAATCCCTGGACTAGTTGTAAGAACTCTATTGAGGAGTAGAACTCCCTGATCCTGCCATTTGGAAAGGTCGCCAGATTGGTTTATTACTCCCAAGTCAGTCTCGAGCTCTTTGAAAATGTTCCTTAACGTGGGAGGCAACTTTACAACTGTGTTTGGAACGCTAAATGCGAGACCCATCGCGTGGCTTGGATTTGGATATGGATCTTGCCCCACGATACATACTTTGATTTTTGCAATGGGCAACTCGAGAGCTTTAAAGATCAAGTTTTTGGAGGGTATGAATTCGTCCGCAAGATTAATAGCGGCTAATCGATCCTTTGCGCAAGGCAGAGCTATTTTCCACTGTTCTGGGAGTAGATCTAAAAGATTCAATTCAATTAATTAGTGACGCACTTGCCGAGTATCGATTATTCGCGACAGTGACTGTTATCGGTAAATCATATGCTGATGAAAGGTTCTCTGAAGTGATTACCTTATTGATTTCACCGCTTGCGATTACAACTCCTGCCTTGAGTAAAAGCGCATGCGTAGATCCTGCTGGAATCTCTTCTATGTGATGCGTAATCATTAAAGTGGCGGGCGAATGCGGATCTGCCGCCAAGGAATCGAATCGGCGCAAAAGATCTTCACGTCCCCCTAAATCTAAGCCGGATGCTGGTTCATCGAGAAGCAAAATTTCTGGATCTGCCATAAGCGCTCGGGCAATTAGGGTCCGTTTCTTCTCGCCATCGCTCAAGGTGAAAAACTTCCGCTCGGCAAGTTCTCTAACGCCAAGTGTTGTTAGTAGCCCTTGAGCTCGAGACTCATCCCATAATTCATACGCCTCTTGCCATCTACCGAGCATTGCGTATGCCGCCGTTAAGACGACATCAAGAACTCTTTCATCTTCCGGAAATTGATCAAGAATTGTTGATCCCATGAAACCTATTCTTGGGCGAAGTTCAAAGACATCCACCGAACCAAGTCTTGAACCTAAAATATAGAGGTTTCCAGATGTGGGATGAATCTGACTAGAGCAGAGTGCAAAGAGCGTTGATTTCCCCGCGCCATTTGGACCGAGAATGACCCATCTTTCATTCTCATTTACCTGCCACGTAATTGGGCCAAGGATAGTTTTTCCACCACGGACTACCGTTACATTTTCAACTTGGAGTACCGGAATCACAGGCGTAAAGATACCTGTATCCGAAGCAAGTTAACGAAACGAACCGCTAACCTAGGGCGATGAGCCAAGGAAAATTCCAACATACTGGCCTGATTCTTATATCGGGAATTGATGCAGCCGGAGTAACGCAGGCGCTTTTTGCGACCCTTGAACCATTCGCCGTCACAATTTTGGATATGGAGCAGGTTGTAATCCGAGGCCGTCTGATTCTAACAACGCTAATATCGCTAGATGCTGCGCATGCAGAAGCAATCGAGCAAGATCTCATAACAACTACCAATAAACTTGGCTTGGACCTAGCTATAGATTTCACTGACGAACCCAAGGCGGATAGTAAAGGTTCAAATCTGCACATTGTTGTACTGGCGCAGGAATTGCGTCCGGCTGGTATTGCAGCTATCGCAGCGAAAATTGCCGGACGAAATGGCAATATTGATCGCATCAGAAGAACCGCTTCCTATCCCCTTACCGCGATCGAACTTGAAGTCACTCTTTCAAGTACCGAGGATGAGTTGAAAATTATTCAGCGTGAGCTAGCAGAAATAGCCCAATCCAATGGGATTGATATTGCAGTCGAGCAGAGCGGGTTGGCTAGACGAGCTAAACGAATTGTGCTGCTCGACATGGATTCAACGCTGATTCGAGAAGAAGTCATCGATCTCATAGCAGCCAAACATAAAGTGGGATTAGAAGTAGCCGC
>WLCY01000038.1 GCA_009705075.1 Actinomycetota bacterium | reverse complement strand
TGGTTTGCTTGGAAGACTGGCGAGGCCAAGGATTACTACGCACCAAGTCTCTGGAAAAACTCGGGATTTGCCTCTCTATATTTGATCTCGAATTTGGTTAAGTGGCCGATAATCGGTGTAATGCTCGGTCCAATTTTGGGTGAAAATATGAATTGGCGTAAAGATCCAAAGCGACTTGCCGCATATCAAAAGGCAACTTGGATTTGGTTTGCACTTTTCGCGATACGTCTAGGAATCCAATATCCGTTGTATAAGACCAATCAGCTAAATGCTCTGGGTGTCGCAAACATTTTCTTGGGATTTCCACTTTATCTTGCAACACTCTGGGGCACCTGGCTTGTAATTAAATCAGTTCCAATTACGAAAGCTAATTAAAAATTAATTAGAGATGAAGCAGTTTTTTAAGAGTTCTTCAGCCGCGGCAGTTGCAACAAATAGAAGTTCATCACCAGCAGAATAAACATCATGTGAATGTGGTGTTATTACTTGCCCATCTCGAACAATCGCAGCCAAAGTGGCATTGTCTGGCAACTTAACTTCTTCTACAGTGCGCCCTAAACATTTAGCAGCCTCTGGCAAGGTGATCTCAACCAAGCTCGCCTCACCCTTTTGTAGTGAGAATAAGCGAACGACATCGCCAACAGATACCGCTTCTTCAACTATCGCAGAGATAATTCTTGGCGTAGATACTGAAACATCTACTCCCCATGAAGAATCAAACATCCACTCATTTTTTGGGTGGTTCACACGAGCAACAACTCTTGGAACGCCATATTCAGTTTTCGCCAGGAGCGAAGCCACAAGATTTACCTTGTCATCTCCGGTTGCCGCAATCAAGACTTGGCAGGTATCTAGCTTTGCATTATCAAGCGCTGTAATTTCACAAACATCCGCCATCAGCCATTCAGCACTTGGAACGCTCTCGATTTTTAACGCTTTTGGATCACGGTCGATAAGCAAAACATGATGGCCATTTTCAATAAGTTCGCGTGCGATGGAACGACCAACATTTCCGGCTCCTGCGATTGCAATCTTCATAGCGCTTAAGCCTTTTCCGGTGATTTAGCGAGGGCTGCCTCGGTATTAGCAAGTTCGGAATCTACAACCATTACATGAACTAGATCGCCCTCTTGAAGCACAGTATTTTCAGTTGGAATCATTCCTTCACCAAGTCGTGTAATGAATGCGACTCTCGCCTCGGTAGATTTTTCAATTAGCGATACCGGTTGTCCAAACCAATCATGATGAAGATTTACTTCACAAAGTTGTACGACTCCGCTGGCATCGCGCCATTCAGATCGGGATCCTTCGGGAGCCAGACGGCGGATAATTTGATCAGTTGTCCAGAGAACTGTTGCAACTGTAGGAATTCCAAGGCGTTGATAAATTTCAGCGCGTGCTGGGTCATAAATTCTGGCTACAACTCTCTCAACGCCATAAGTTTCGCGAGCTACTCTGGCAGCGAGAATATTTGAGTTATCACCATTTGAGACTGCAGCGAAGGCGTCAGCTTTTTCAATTCCCGCTTCAAGCAAGATATCTCTATCAAAGCCGACTCCGGCAACTGTCTGACCTTTAAAGTTGGGACCTAATCTGCGAAATGCCTCACCATTTTGGTCGATTACAGATACTGAATGACCGGCAGCCTCTAAATCGTTGGCAAGACCAGACCCGACTCGACCGCATCCCATAATCACTACGTGCACGAAGTACAACTTACACCCTTAAGGTTGCCCCTATGGAATCCAACTCAGCTAGCCTCGAAAGTTCATTAAAAGTAGGCGACAGAGTTACCGTTGAAATTGGACCAATCGCCCATGGCGGCCACTTTATCGCTCGCCATAAAGGCCAAGTTATTTTTGTGCGCTATGGAATTACTGGCGAAGAGGCGGTAGTAGAAATAACTTCTGTTTCCTCAAAATTAGCGCGCGGAGATGCAATCGAAATTATTACGCCTTCCAAGGATCGCGTAACACCTCCCTGCAAGTATGCAGTTCCCGGCGGTTGTGGCGGTTGCGATTTTCAACATATAGATATTTCTAAACAGAGCGAATTAAAGCGCTCGGTTGTTCGCGAACAATTCTCGCGGCTTGGCAGAATTGAATTAGATCTAGATGTTATTTCAGTAGAACCTAGTAACGGTCTGCATTGGCGTACGCGTATGGATTTTGCAATTTCTAAGAGCGGCAAACCGGGTCTCTACTCGGCTCGAAGTAAAGAAGTCACGGAAATTGATCAGTGCTTAATTGCAGTAGAAGCAATTAATGATCCAGCAATGTTCGCGCGAAATTGGAAAGGCGAAGATAGATTAGAAGTTGCAGTCTCTAATTCTGGTGAGCGAAATGTTTCAAGAGGTGGTCGAAGTATTTCTGGGCCGACACAATTGCATGAAGTTGTTGGCGAACATACCTTTGAAATTTCACCAAGTTCTTTCTGGCAGAGTCATACTTCAGCTCCACAAGTGTTAACAAAGTTAGTAATGGATTTACTCGCCCTTCGCCCCGGAGATCAAGTTTGTGACTTGTATGGTGGCGTCGGTCTTTTCTCAGCGCCCATGGCAGAAGATGTAGGGGATATCGGCAAAGTTCATCTAATTGAATCAAGCCATCGGGCAACTCAGGATGCGTTGAAGATTTTTGAAAAGAAGAAGAATGTTCTAATCCATTCCGGTCGGGTCGAACAGAAGCTACCTCTCATTAATCGTGTCGATGTAATTCTGTTAGATCCACCACGTACTGGCGCCGGCGAGATGGTTGTTAAACATATGGTTGCGAAGAAGCCTCGCACAATTGTTTATGTTTCTTGTGACCCAGCCTCTCTGGCCAGAGATGCCCGACAACTTGAGGCGGCCGGTTATCACCTAGATCACATCGTCGGTTTCGACCTATTCCCAATGACCCACCACGTGGAATGTGTGGCTCGCTTTACCCTCGGTTAAGATGCGACCATGAGTAAAAATTCTTTTGATTCCAAGGTCCAAATAGAGGTAGCCGGCAAGAAGTATGAAATCTTCGACATTACTAAATTGCCAGCGGCGAATTCACTTCCATTTAGCCTGAAGGTCTTATTAGAGAATCTACTCCGCACTGAGGATGGCGCAAATATAACTTCCGCCCAAATCGAAGCGTTAGCTAATTGGAATCCAGATTCTGAGCCAGATACCGAAATTCAATTCACACCTGCTCGAGTAATCATGCAGGATTTCACCGGAGTTCCTTGCGTTGTGGACCTAGCGACAATGCGTGAAGCGATCGTTGAATTAGGGGGAGACCCAGCAAAGGTAAACCCACTGGCTCCAGCCGAGCTAGTGATCGACCACTCTGTTATTGCAGATAAATTTGGAACAACTACTTCTTTCGAAGAGAACACAGATATCGAATATCAGCGAAACCAAGAGCGTTACCGTTTCCTTCGTTGGGGGCAGAGCGCATTTGATGAGTTCAAAGTTGTGCCACCAGGAACAGGAATTGTTCACCAAGTAAATATTGAATATCTGGCACGCGTAATCATGACGCGTGAAGTTAACGGCGTTCTGCGGGCTTACCCAGATACCGTAGTCGGAACTGATTCACACACAACGATGGTTAATGGACTTGGTGTACTTGGTTGGGGAGTTGGCGGAATTGAAGCTGAAGCCGCGCTACTAGGTCAACCAGTATCGATGCTTATTCCAAGAGTTGTTGGCTTTAAATTAACTGGAAAGCTGCCGGTAGGAACAACTGCTACCGACTTAGTTTTAACTATTACTGAAGCTTTGCGAAAGCATGGCGTTGTTGGAAAGTTCGTAGAATTTTATGGACCAGGAGTAACGGCGCTACCGATGGCCAACCGAACAACTATCGGAAATATGTCGCCCGAGTATGGATCAACTTGCGCAATCTTCCCAATTGATGAAGAAACAATTCGCTACCTTGCTCTAACAGGTAGAACTTCAGAACAACTTGCTCTCGTAGAGGAGTATGCAAAGCGAATCGGTATCTGGCACAACCCTGATCTGACTCCACGCTATTCCGAAACGCTAGAGCTAGACCTTGCCACAATTGTTCCTTCAATCGCCGGACCAAAGCGGCCGCAAGATCGAATCTCATTAGCAAATTCCAAGAACTCATTTGAGGAAATTCTTCCGAGTTATTTCACTGCCAAAACTTCAAAGACGGCGGTTGATATTTCGCTAAATGGCGCAGCCACTTCAGTTGCGAATGGCGCAGTTGTAATCGCATCAATCACATCTTGCACAAATACCTCTAACCCAAGTGTGATGATTGGTGCCGCGCTGCTCGCCAAAAAAGCGGTAGAGAAGGGTTTGCGCAGCAAGCCATGGGTGAAGACAACTCTCGCGCCTGGATCCAAAGTAGTCACTGATTACTACGATCGCGCAGGTTTGACTACCTATATGGAACAACTTGGTTTTAACTTGGTTGGATATGGGTGTGTTACCTGTATCGGAAACTCCGGCCCACTTCCACTGGAAATTAGTAAAGCGATTAATGAGAACGACTTGGCTGTTACGGCAGTGCTCTCAGGCAACCGAAACTTCGAAGGTCGGATTAGCCCAGATGTAAAGATGAATTACTTGGCCTCACCACCATTAGTTGTGGCTTATGCAATTGCCGGAACCATGGATCACGATTTTGAGAACGACCCGATTGGTACTGGCCTAGATGGCAATTCGGTCTATCTAAGAGATATCTGGCCAACATCTGAAGAGATTCAGAGCGTTGTTGATAGTTCAATCTCTTCTGAAATGTTTACGAAAGATTATGCAACAGTCTTTGAGGGTGACCACCGCTGGAAATCATTAGCAACACCAACAGGTAAAACTTTCGAATGGGATCCTAAATCTACCTATGTTCGCAAACCACCTTACTTCGATGGTATGCCACGTAATCCAAAACCAGTGAGCGATATTTTGAAGGCACGAGTAATGGCAATTTTGGGTGACTCCGTTACAACAGACCATATTTCACCCGCTGGAAACATCAAAGCAGATTCACCAGCCGGAAAGTATTTAGCCGAGCATGGAATTGATAGAGCAGATTTCAACTCATACGGATCACGACGTGGAAATCATGAAGTAATGATTCGTGGAACTTTTGCCAACATCAGATTGAAAAATACTTTACTAAATGGTGTTGAGGGCGGCTTCACAAAGAATTTCTTAAATAATGGTGTACAAGAAACTATTTATGATGCATCAATGGCATATCAAGCTGCAAAGATTCCATTAGTTATTCTTGCTGGCAAAGAATATGGATCAGGTTCATCACGTGACTGGGCTGCAAAGGGAACTGCTCTCTTGGGTGTGAAAGCCGTTATCGCTGAATCTTTTGAGCGAATCCATCGCTCTAATTTGATTGGAATGGGAGTTCTTCCATTGCAATTTCCAGCAGGGTCTAACGCAGCTTCACTTGGTTTAACTGGCGATGAGGAATTTTCGATTACTGGCATTGAAGCTCTTAACAGTGGGGGAACCCCAAAAACTGTAAAGGTCATGGCTGGAGATAAAACCTTTGATGCAATTGTGCGCATAGACACACCTGGCGAAGCAGATTACTTCCGCCACGGTGGCATTATGCAATTTGTTCTGCGTTCACTTCTCTAAGCAATTGACTCTGCTCTAGACTATGAAGATGTCGAATTATCTGGAGAGCGTCGGCGTCCCGAGTGATTTATTGAAGCTTTCGGCACCGCAATTGGTCGAGCTTTCGGCAGAAATTAGAGAGTTCCTAATTGAGAAAGTTTCCAAGAGTGGTGGCCACTTAGGTCCAAACCTGGGCGTTGTTGAATTAACTATTGCAATCCATAGAGTTTTTGAATCGCCTAAAGACACGATTATTTTTGATACCGGTCACCAGAGTTATGTTCATAAATTGTTAACCGGACGTGCTGCAGGTTTTGATAAATTACGCCAACGTGATGGTATTTCTGGTTATCCAAATCGCGCGGAAAGCGAGCATGACGTTGTTGAGAATTCGCACGCATCCACTGCGCTCTCATGGTCAGATGGTGTTGCTCGAGGCAATTTAATTAAAGGCGATCTGGATAAGACCGTCGTTTGTGTTGTTGG
>WLCY01000037.1 GCA_009705075.1 Actinomycetota bacterium | reverse complement strand
TGTCGCGAAGATGAATGTGTTGAGGTAACCCCTAAGCATGTTCGTGTCCGCAAGACGATTCTTGATCAAAATGAGCGAGCACGAAACGTCGGACGTGCCAAGAAGGTTAATCAGAACGCCGAATAACCTGCGAATTAAGCGATTTTGTCGGCGGCCTTGGGTTAGATAGCACCATGGCCGGCAAAAGCGCGAAGGATAGTAGGCGAATAGAACTTATTCGCCCGACAGTTTCGCCATCCGATTTTTTGCCAACGAGTGAACAGAAATCAGTAATTGATTCAACCTCTCCACGCCTAATCGTTATTGGTGGCCCTGGGACTGGGAAAAGCGCGACTCTTATTGAAACTGTTGTTTCGCAAATTAAATCCGGTTTCGACCCGAACTCAATCTTGGTTTTAACTTACGGCCGAGAGCGCGCATCAGAGTTGCGAGATCAAATCGTTATTCAATCCGAAACCAGCGCCTTCGAGCCGATAGTTAGAACGTTTCACTCGCTCGCTTTTTCAATAATTAATACCCAGGTTAATCCCGATGATCCAAAATACGTTTTGATTTCAGGCGCTGAACAAGATTCATTTATCCGTGAACTATTAGCGAATCCACAATATTCGCCACAAGTAAATTGGCCAAAGGCGCTCGAACCAGCGCTCTCCACAAAAGGTTTTGCCCGCGAACTTCGAGATTTAATCCTTCGAGCAAGTGAACGTAATTTTACCTACAAGAAATTGGCTGAGAAAGGTAAGTTGCTTGGTGAACCCTGGTGGGAGCCAGCAGCAAAGTTCTGGAAAATCTACGATGAAGTCTTAGCAATTCGCTACGGCTTTATCTCCGGGGCTGCAAAGCGAATTGACTCAAGCTCGATTATTTCACAGGCTATATCAGATCTAAATACTCATGCTGAAATCAGAAAATCCTTTCAAAATAAATTTAAGTTGATTGTTATCGATGAATTCCAAGAGAGCGATAATTCGCAGCGCGAACTCCTGAAATTACTTGCAAGTGATCGAGTAGTTCTCTTTGCCGATCCACAATCAGCCATCGGACAATTTCGCGGGGCCGACCCAGAAGGCGTTAGGGCTTTTGCTTCGGCAAATAATTATGAAGAACTCTTCCTGTCGAGCGTTCATAGAACATCGGGCGAAATAGTCGAACTAACAAGTTCAATCTCTTCTCGCTTTAGAAATCCGATATTGGCGCCAGCGAACCCAGCTCTTTCCGAGGCTTCTGAGGTTGCTAAAAAATCCAAGATTGATGTTGCAAAGCTGGCCAGCCAATCAGATTGCGCTAATTACATTGCACATGCCTTTCGCTCCGCGCACCTGCGTGATGGAATCGCTTGGTCTGAGATGGCGGTAATACTTCGCTCGCCTGGTGCTGGCGTATCTGCAATTACCCGAGCCTTCGCCCTGAATAACATTCCAATTCAAATTAGTTCTGATGCAATGGCACTCGGTGAAAATCCTGCGATTCGACCAATACTAACTATCGCGCAGATTGCTCTTGGAAAAATCAAATTAACTTCAAACAACTGGGATTTAGTTGAAGAGATTCTTTTCTCAGAATTTGGTGGTGCAGATGCGCTATCTCTTCGCCAAATGCGAATTGATCTTGGAAAGCTGCGCGAAGCCGGCGATGATGCAAAACCATCCACCCAAGTTATTCTAGAAATTTTAGATAATTCTGATGCACCACTTCCGTGGGAGCAGATTCTTTCGCTAAAACGAGTTGCTGATGTAATTTCTGAGGCGCGCAAAGTTGTGAGGATGAGCAGCGCTGGCGGCAAGAAAGTTGATATTGCAGATTTAATTTGGGCAATCTGGAGCAGCGCTAAGAGTTACGACGGCGATTCATTGGCAAATCTCTGGCGCGATCGCGCACTCAAAGGTGGCCCACGAGGCGCAGCTGCAGATCGAGATTTAGATGCTGTAATTACTCTCTTTGAATCAGCGCGAAGATTCTCCGAACGGATGCCGGAATCTGATCCCGAACTCTTCTTAGATCAATTACTAAGTGAATCAATTCAAAGTGATGCAATCGCTGCCCGCGGCGAACGCGGAGAAGTGGTCAGCGTTCTCACTGTGCATAGCGCTAAAGGTTTGGAGTGGGATCTTGTAGCAATAACTGGACTACAAGAAGGAATCTGGCCAAATCTTCGTCAACGCGGATCCCTCCTTGGTAGCGAACGTCTAGTTGAATCTGAACGTACACAATCAACTGCACGTCGAGAGCTTGAAGTAAGCGCAGCAAATGCACTTGTTGAAGATGAACGCCGCCTCTTAAATGTGGCTATTTCTAGGGCTAAAAAGGCTCTAGTTGTTACGGCCTATTCGAAGGAAGATGACTCCGAACCTTCACCATACTTCGAAGAGATATATGAATTTGTAAATGGTGTTTCCTCTATCGATGCCGAAAGCGTTGACCTGCCAAGAGCCTTAACTCCGCAAGCACTTGTCTCTACCTTGCGCCGTGATTTAGATAGCCCAGATAAAAATGAAAAAGAGTTTGCCGCAAAACTTCTACAGACTCTGGCAACAAATGAAATTCAGAGCGCTAAGAGTGAGAATTGGTTAGGAGCGCTAAAGCTAAGTAGTACCGATCCAGTAATTCCAATTGATACCCAGGTCTCGGTTTCACCTAGCAACCTACAATCCTTCTCAGAGTGTGGTCTCAAATGGTTTATTGAGAAGAGCGGTGGCCGTGATGGCGATTCCACAGCTCAACTTCTTGGAATTGCAATTCACTCTTTGGCTGCAATGTTAAAGAGTGAGCCTGGTTTAACTCTGGATGACCTAGCTACTCGACTCGAGAGTGGCTGGCAGTTAATTGATGGAAATAAAGGTTGGGTTAGAGATTATAAATTCAAGCAGGCGCTAGAAAAATTAGAGAAGTTTTATACTTGGCACGCTGAAAATAAATCGGGCCGCACACTATTTGCGGTTGAAGCAGAATTTTCAAAAGTTATCGGGCGAGCACTCTTCAACGGCAGCGTCGATAGAGTAGAAATTGATAGCCAGGGCCGGGTATTCATAGTAGATATCAAGACTGGCGCTCCAGATTTAAGCAAGAAAAAATCAGAGGAACATAAACAGCTTGCTGGATATCAACTTGCAGTCTATGAAGAGGCGCTCAAGGGAGATTCACCAGGCAATCAGAGCGCTGGCGCAGAGTTACTATTTTTGGGTACCGATGGAAAAACGGCCTCAGAAAAGCCCCAAGGGGTAAAAGAACACGAAGTGATTAAAGCTGAAGTGATTGCAGCAGCGGATGCAATGTCGGCAAATGAATTCATTGCAACTGTCAATGATCGTTGTAGAACCTGCGCAGTTAAAGGACTTTGCCCGATCCAACCTCAAGGGCGGACGGTGATTGATCAATGAGCGAGTTCAAAATTAAGTACTCAGCCAAAGAGATCGGTGATGCACTTCGCACAATAGATCCAACTTTTAAGGGACCAAGTGATGAACAGATTCCAATTATTGAGTCGCTTCATCTTGGGCCAACCGTTGTAATCGCGGGCGCTGGATCTGGGAAAACCGAAACCATGAGCGCCAGAGTTCTCTGGTTAGTAGCTAATGGAATTGTGAAACCTGAGGAGATACTCGGTTTAACTTTCACAAGAAAAGCAGCTGGCGAACTTGCTTCACGTATTAGGAAGCGGTTACGTCAACTCCGTAAAATTGGGCTACTTCCAATTGATCCAAATACAAAAACCGAGATTGATATTGCCGTAACTGTCTCGACCTACCATTCTTATGCTGGTCGAGTTCTCTCTGAACATGCAATTCGCCTTGGCGTAGATGCATCATCCGATCCAATTGGGGAAGCAGCTGCCTGGCAGATAGCAAATAACATTGTAAACAACTTCGCGAGTGAAGCGACAAATGGCGATGACATCTCACATTCTGCAAAGACGATTGTCGATAAGGTTATGGGATTATCAGCAGCACTTGGCGAACATGGCAGAACTACGGCAGAGGTTCGAGAATTTTGCGAATCAGTCTTGGCTAAATTCTCAACAATTTCTGATAGCAGATCAAATAAGCCAGTTCGAGAACTTAAATCTTCGCTAAAGGAGCGCCTAGCAATTCTGCCCATGGTAGAAGAGTATGAGAGGTATCGACTTGAAAGAGGGCTACTCACTTTCAACGATCAGATGTCTTTAGTTGCCAAGTTGGTAAATGGCGAAGGCTCTAGTATCCAAGATTCGGAAGTTGATTTTACATCCGAGATAATTTCTGCCGAGCGCACCAAATACAAGATTGTTCTATTAGATGAATATCAAGATACTTCGGTAAGCCAGGTTAAATTTCTTTCAGCGCTCTTTGGTGATGGTCATGCGGTAACTGCTGTGGGGGACCCAAACCAAGCCATTTACGGGTGGCGTAGCGCAAGTGCCCAAACCCTCGATACCTTCGGAAGACATTTCATTGGTAAATCGCAGGCGAAATGTATTGAGCATAACCTTCTTACAACTTGGCGCAATGACAGAAACATTCTTGAGGTAGCAAATCAAACAGTTGATAAAATCGGTGAATTAATAGTTGCACGAGATGGAAAAGCTGCGAACGTTAAGCGCTTGAAACTTAGAACAACGGCTGGCCCGGGTTCATTGCTCTGCGGACGATATGAAACACTGACAAAAGAAGCTGAAGGAATTGCAGATCATTTTGAAAAACATTGGTTTACTACAGAGCGAGTTGCCGATCCAGAAAATCCACAAACCTTCGCTGTCTTAGTTCGCTCTCGTAAATACATTAGTGAGATTGAGCAAGCGCTCAGAGCTAAAGGTATTCCAGTTGAGATTGTCGGTCTGGGTGGCTTGATTCATGTGCCAGAAGTTGCAGATATCTTGGCACTACTAAGAACGCTAACTTTCCCAGACAATGGCAGTTCGCTGATGCGCCTACTTACTGGGCCTCGCGTTGCCCTTGGCCCCAAAGATTTAGCTGCTCTTGGAAAATTTGCCCGCTCTCTTGTTACAAACTTTGATCAGTCACTGAGTAAAACTGTCGGAAAAATGATGGAGAGCGCTAGTACTGAAATGATGGAGGCTGAAGATTTTGCAATCGGCAGCGCTATCGAAGCTCTGGAAGTATTTGAAAAAGCCCCAAGAGAAAATTTCTCCGCCGAAGGATATGAGCGATTGCTGAAATTCTCTAAGGAGTTACGTGAACTTCGCAGGTATTTAGTTGGATCAATCACAGATGCAATTATGGAAGCAGAGCGGTTCTTATTCTTAGATACCGAAGTATTAGTGCGAGATGGCTTTGCACAAGGTCGAAAGCATTTAGATGCTTTCCTAGATGAAGCAGCAAAGTTCCAACGAAATGGCGGAACGATCTCCACCTTCCTTGAGTGGTTGAAAATTGCCGATAGTGAAGAGGGCGGGCTAAAACCAGTATCAGTCGCTGCCAATAAGCATGCGGTACAGATTCTCACCGTCCACGCGGCAAAAGGTTCGGAGTGGGATTTCGTTGCAGTGCCTGGTTTAGTTGAAGACAATTTTCCAAGTTCTGGTAAGAGTTTAGATCTTTGGACCTCAGATTCAGCTGCGCTACCGATTGCGCTTCGTGGTGATGCTAGCCAATTTGATGA
Source organism: Actinomycetota bacterium (assembly GCA_009705075.1). Classification (GTDB taxonomy): domain Bacteria; phylum Actinomycetota; class Actinomycetes; order Nanopelagicales; family Nanopelagicaceae; genus AAA044-D11. The sequence continues at coordinate 708 of WLCY01000037.1, read as the reverse complement.
CTTTGTTTTCCCCACAAGTGCACCAAAACATGTTGAAGTAAAGAGAGCGCTAGAAAAAGTCAAAGACGCTTGGTCTGGGAGACGTGCTGAAGAGGAATGGCGGCTGGCCTATGTAGCTTTTACGCGCGCAAAAATTAATTTACTCTGCACTGCATCATGGTTCGGAAATGGCATGGAAGCCGTGGAGGCGAGTTCGCTATATAACTTAGTTGAAACCGTAGTTGATTCGATTGCTCCAGAGAATAAATTATTCGAAGAGCCTCGACCAACTTCAGAGAACCCAACTAGAACGAAACCTAGAACAGGAATCTGGCCAGTTAAATCTGCACGTGGGGATCTAGTTGTAGAAAGCGCTGAATTTCTCAAAACTATTTCGGCATTTGATACACCCGCAGCTTTATTAAGTGCAGCCACGACCCCGGAAGAGCTCAGCCTGGCAAATGATGCGATAGCGCTGATTGCTGAAAGTAAAGCAGCTAGAAATAGCCTTCAAGTTAAACTTCCAACAAGGCTGTCAGTCTCGACTTTGATTAATCTGGCAAAAAATCCTGAGGAGCTCGCACTCAATATCCGCAGACCAATGCCAAACCATATTGATAAATATGCAAGGCGAGGTACGGCCTTCCATCTCTGGGTTGAAGGGCAGTACAAAGAGCCACAAATTTTAGATGAAGACGCTTTGGACATTTCTCCAGATGAATCAGATGA
>WLCY01000036.1 GCA_009705075.1 Actinomycetota bacterium | reverse complement strand
GGCTGCAAATGGTTAAAGTGTTTGGGAATAGATATCAAATCGGTCAGATGATAGGCACGGGTGGTATGGCCGATGTCTATATCGGTGAAGATCAAAGACTTTCGAGAAAAGTTGCAGTTAAAGTCTTGCGAAGTGATCTCGCCCGCGATCCATCCTTTGTTGCGAGATTTCGTAAAGAGGCGCTGGCCGCCGCTGGATTAAATCATCCAGGAATTGTTGCGGTATACGACTCGGGTGAAGAAGGTTCTAATTCATACATTGTTATGGAGTTGGTAAATGGCCACACCCTTCGTGATGAGTTACTAGAACCGCAAGCTTTCGGCGTTGAACGTTCGCTTGAAATAATTGAAGGTGTTTTAGATGCTCTTTCTTACTCTCACATGAATGGCATTATTCATAGAGATATTAAGCCTGGAAACATCATGTTGACTGATTCCGGTGATGTAAAAGTGATGGATTTTGGAATTGCTCGTGCTATGGACGACATTGGTGCAACCATGACAAGCACTTGGAACGTTGTTGGAACCGCGCAGTATTTGTCGCCAGAACAAGCTACAGGTGAAGCTTCTGATTTACGGAGCGATATTTACTCAGTTGGTTGTCTACTTTATGAATTGGTAACCGGTCGACCTCCCTTTACTGGTGACACGCCCGTGGCTATTGCATATCAGCATGTATCAGCTGACTTCCCGCTTCCAAGTTCAATAAACCCTGATCTCGATGCGAACATCGACAAAATTATTACTGTCGCTCTAGCAAAGAACCCTTCTGATCGTTATCAAAGCGCAGAAATGATGTTGGCCGATATTCGCCGGGCCATGAAGGGCCAGAACGTAACGACTAAAATTCGCCGAATTGTTCCACGTCGCAATTTTCTTGTAATGGGTGGCGCTGCTGCAGTATTTTTACTATTAGTTGGGATTGCAATAAATTCATTTAGTACAAGTTCACCTCCGCCATCGCTACAGATTCCAAACGTTGTTGGTTTAACTCAAAGCGCTGCCGAGGATTTATTAAGTAGTTATACAATAAATATTCAACGTGCTCCTGATTCTAGAATTCCTAAGGATCGCGTTGCCTCTCAACTTCCGCTTGCTGCTACTCGTGCACCAAAAGGAAGCAGTATTACTCTCACAATTTCTGATGGGCCTGGTGATACAACAGTTCCAACTACGATTGTCGGATTGAGTTTGGAAGAGGCGCGAAATGAACTATCAGCAGCTGGTTTGCTTGTAACGCAAATAATTCCAGTTGATTCGAATTCACGAACTGGTGTCGTTCTTAAGATAACTCCGGATGCTGGTTCAATTATTAAGGCTGGTGGTGGCGTTATTCTAGAAATTGCTAGCGGGAACGTAAAGGTTCCTGCATTAATCGATCTAACAGGAATTGAAGCCCAAACCATCTTGACCCAGGCAGGTTTCTTAGTAAAAGAGTTAGGTGCCTTCGATGAGACCAAACCACTTGGAGTTGTGCTGGCACAAGCCCCTGCTGCAGAAACGACTCAGGTAATTGGATCAGATGTGACAATTACGGTAAATAAGAAGCCGTAGGTGTCAGCCATTATTGGGGCCAATCCCCATCTCTTTGTGGTGTAATCTCTGCCCATGCCTAAGTCACCGATACGCAAGAAAGAGAAGGCCTATATCCCTGAGGTTGTTGCCCACGCGGCACCAGTTCCGGAGGAGAGCCCAAAGTGGTTGGCTCCAGCAATGGTTTCGGCCTTTATTCTCGGCCTAATCTGGATCGTAATTTTTTATGTAAGCGCAACTGCATACCCAATCCCTGACTTTGGGGCGTGGAATATGGTCGTTGGCTTTGGATTCATCGGAGTTGGTTTCACGCTCGCCACCCGTTGGCGCTAACTTCTCTTTATTTACCTATCTAATTACACGGCTGTAATTCTCCACATCGTGGATAAAGGTTGTGGATAACTCTTGGCGTAGATTATGCTCATTCTCAGGAAACCCCCAGTTTGTTAGTGAACTCTGCTTCCTATGACAATCCTGAAAGAGAAGCCAGTAATGCCCACATCCACTGAAGCAACCACACAGCGAATCTTGGTGGTTGATGATGAAAACAGCATCAGCGAGTTAATCGCTACCAGCCTACGTTTCGTTGGCTTTGATGTTCGTACCGCAGCAACCGGATCTGAAGCTCTTACGATTGCCGAAGAATTCAAACCACATGCTCTAATCCTTGATGTCATGTTGCCGGATCAAAACGGCTTCGAAGTTTGTCGCCAACTTCGCCAAGATGGTCATAGCGTCGGAGTCTTATTCCTAACTGCGAAAGATACTGTTGAAGATAAAATCAATGGGCTAACAATCGGTGGCGATGATTATGTTACAAAGCCTTTTAGCCTTGAAGAACTTGTTGCCCGCCTTCGCGCTCTTCTCCGTCGCATAGGTGTTACCCAGGTTGATAGCGATGAAGAGAAAGTTCGCTTTGCTGACCTTGAACTTGATGAAGCAACACATGAAGTTCGTCGCGCTGGAAATTTAATTGAACTCTCGCCTACTGAGTTCTTGTTGCTCCGCTATTTAATGATCAACGCTGACCGCGTAGTAAGCAAGTCACAAATTCTCGACCATGTTTGGCAGTACGACTTCCGTGGCGATGCTGGAATTGTCGAGACCTACATTTCGTACCTGCGCAAGAAGATTGATGTTTATGATCCAGCTCTGATTCATACCGTTCGTGGTGTGGGATATAGGTTGCGCTTACCAGCACGTAAGTAATAAGCGAAGTAAACTTCCTAGATGAAATACGGGATTGCCAACTGGTCGCTTCGTAATCGTTTGATTTTGGCGACCTTGGCGCTCGCAACTATTGCAATCGCAGCATCCGATTTTGCAGCCACCAATTCGCTTAGATCATTCTTGATTAGTCAGGCAGATAGTCAGTTAAAGGATGTAGTGCAAACTTCGATGCTTCGCCTCGATCGCGCAGGTATCGAGTCTGAAGTTTCTGCTGAGAGCGAAGATAAAAACAATTTTCGTCCACTTAAACCCCTGGGCGGAGTCCCAACAACAACAGCTGTCACTCTCTTAGATTTGAAGGGAGATGTCATTGGACAAATTGGCGGGCAGTTCACAAATTCAATTGATATTAAAGAATTCCACAAGCTAACTCCTGCCCGGGTAGTTTCATATAAAGGTGAGCCATTCACAATTCCTGGCGTAAAAGAGCAATCAGATATCCGTGCGATTGCCCGATTACTTCCATCAGGTGCGGGTACTGTTGTAATTTCTGTTGCGCTAGATAGCGTTGAGAATACAGTTTCTGGACTCGCTGGAATCTTTCTTTTAATTGGCTTGTTTGTTCTTCTTGCAATTGGTTTTGTTTCTAGAGGGCTAATTAAGTTATCTCTTAAACCCTTGAATAAGATTGAGGAGACTGCTGCTTCAATTGCCGAAGGTGATTATTCTGCACGTTTGCCTTCTGTAAATCCTAAAACTGAGGTCGGACGACTAACTGGTTCGTTAAACACAATGCTCTCGCGCATTGAAGAGTCATTCGCTATTCGCGCTGAATCGGAGAGCAAATTACGACGCTTTGTTGCTGATGCAAGTCATGAACTTCGAACACCGTTAACTGCAATTCGCGGCTTTGCCGAACTGCACCGTCAGGGCGCAGTTGTTGGTGAGGAGAAAACCAAAGAATTAATTTCTAGGATTGAAAAGGAATCAATCCGTATGAGCTCCCTTGTTGAAGATCTTTTACTCCTTGCACGATTAGACCAATCAAGAGAATTAATTTTTGAGCCAGTTGATGTAAATCATCTTGTGAACGAGGCGGTGGCCTCGGCTCGAGCGGCTGGACCTGGTTATGAGATAACTGTTTCAAGCAGTGGTGAGGAGATTTTTGTTCTTGGTGATTCAATGCGAATTCATCAGGCAGTTGCCAACCTGCTTGCAAATGCAAGAACTCACACACCAGTAGGAACAAAGATTAAGGTTGAAATAACACAGGATGATCTTGCTACGAAAATTAGCGTTAGTGACAATGGTCCGGGACTTAGTGAATCTGATCAAGAGCGGATATTTGAGAGATTTTTCCGCGCCGATCCATCTCGTGTTCGCGTGAGTGGTGAGGGAAGTGGCCTTGGCCTAGCAATTGTTGATGCTGTTATGAAAGCGCATCATGGACGTGTTGAAGTTAAATCAGAGTTAGGAAATGGCGCAACTTTTATAATTACATTCCCGCAAGAAGAGTTATAGAGATTCCATTGCTCGTAGCGTTGCGATCCGCTCTTCAATTGGTGGATGCGTAGCAAAAAGTTTCGATGCTCCCCTGCCATCTAGCGGGGATTCAATCCAGATATGGGCAACTGCATTTGACCGCTGCCTAACAACAGTTGAGTCAGTAGCAAGAACTTCTAGCGCTTTTCTAAGCCCAGCTGGGTTGCGCGTAAAGCTAACTGCGGTTGCATCAGCTAGCGCTTCGCGCTTTCTTGATATTGCCGATTTTAGTAAGAGGGCGGCAAGAGGTGCCAAAATCAGAACAACCAGGGAGAAGATTAAAGCAAGCGGATTGCTGTTGTTGTTTCGGTCTCGGCTACCACCAAAGAACATCATTCGAGTTAACAAGTCAGAGACAATTGCAATAGCACCGGCGGTCGTTGCCGCAACCGCACTTACTAAAGTATCTCGATTTGCAACGTGTGACATTTCATGTGCGATTACTCCCTGAAGTTCATCGCGATCCATAACATTTAAAATCCCGGTGGTAAATGCAATAAGTGCATGCTCTGGATCGCGCCCTGTGGCAAACGCATTAGGTGCATCATCTTCAACCATCGCTACTTTAGGCATTGGTAATCCTGACGCAATACTAACTTCTTGTACCAAACCGAAAAGTTTTGGATTATCTGATTCTTGAAGTTGTTTTGCACCGGTCATTGTTAAAACTAATTTGTCGGAACCGTAGTAAGCGCCCCAAACAGAGACCAGGGAGATGCCAACTGCAATTGGAACAATTCCGGCGGTAGAACCACCAAAATAAGTTAGTGACGCGGAGACGACAACCCACATGAGTATTGCCATGCCAAGCAATAACCCAATTGTTTTCCGCCGATTTGCGGCTTGTAATTCTCTAAAATTCATTACTTAGAATTTGACGTTCGGGGCGTTGCGATCTTGTGGATCTTCAACCTCATAAAATTCTCGCTCAGAAACTTTTGCAAGACCTGCGAAGAAACTAGTTGGGATGGTTTTTATAGCGGTATTCAAAGAACGAACGGTGTCATTGTAAAACTGACGAGAGAATGCAACTTTATTCTCAGTTGTTGCTAATTCATCTTGGAGCGCCGCAAAATTTGCTGATGCTTTTAAGTCTGGATAGGCCTCTGCAACTGCTAATAACCCACGCAGGGCTTGAGTAAGAGCGCCATCGGCCGCAGCAGTATCAGCGACAGAACTAGCGGTTGTTGCTTTCGCTCGGGCAGCGACGACAGCATCAAATGTTGATTGCTCGTGCTTTGCATACCCTTTAACTGTTTCAACTAAATTAGGAATCAAATCTGCGCGACGCTTTAATTGAACCTCGATCTGTGCCCACGCTTCTTCAACAGTTATCTTTAGGCGAATCAAACGGTTATATTGCGTAACGAAAAAGATTACGACGAGAGCTATTAGGCCAAGAATTACTAGTGTTTTCATACCCAATTAAACCGCGATATCGCCAAGTTAATTCCTGCCAAATGCTTAGAAATTACTTAATTTTGGATTGGTGAAAATTCAGCCAAGATTTGCTTGCTGTCGGACCACGCTGACCTTGATATCTTGAACCATAAACTGCAGAACCATATGGATTCTCGGCTGGTGAAGAGAGTTTTATTAAGCAGAGCTGGCCAATTTTCATCCCAGGAAAGAGTTTTACTGGAAGGTTTGCCACATTAGAAAGTTCAAGAGTTATATGCCCTGAAAATCCAGGATCGATAAAACCAGCGGTCGAATGAGTCAGTAGTCCGAGTCGACCGAGCGAAGATTTACCTTCAAGGCGACCTGCTATGTCATCTGGGAGAGTGATAACTTCGTAAGTGCTCGCCAGAACAAATTCGCCTGGGTGGAGAATAAACTCTTCGTCCCCAGTTACTTCAACTTCCCGAGTTAGCTCAGATTGTTCAATAGAGGGATCGATGACCGAATACTTATGGTTCTCAAAGACCCGAAAGAATCGGTCCAGCCGAACATCGACGCTAGATGGTTGGATCATTGCGCCCTCGAAAGGTTCTACCTTTACGCGGCCAGCGCTGATTTCGGCCTTAATATCGCGGTCACTTAGTAGCACGGACAGACCCTATATCTTCGAGGCTGCTTGATTAAGTTACTG
>WLCY01000035.1 GCA_009705075.1 Actinomycetota bacterium | reverse complement strand
CCTCATATTAAAGAGGCTAGGAAAGCCGATCTAATAATTATCGCTCCTGCGACTGCAGATTTATTGGCCAAGATTGCAACAGGTTTGGCAGATGATTTATTGACAAATATAGTTCTGGCTTCTGATGCACCACTAATCCTCATACCTGCGATGCATCCTGAAATGTGGAGCAACCCCGCTACGGTAGAAAATGTAAAGAAGCTAAGAGCTCGAGGTGCTTTAGTTATAGAACCTGATGAGGGAAGAATGACCGGCGAGGATTTCGGAGTGGGACGTTATCCTGATATTTCGAGAGCAATCCTAGAAATTTCCAACTTTGTAAATATTAAATCCGACCTACTAGGTCGAAAAGTTTTAGTTACCGCAGGGGGAACCCGAGAAGCTCTTGACCCAATTCGGTATATCGGAAATCGTTCCAGTGGTAATCAGGGTTTTGCGATCGCAAGGGCTGCAAGAAATAGGGGAGCCGAGGTGGTTCTTCTCGCGGCAAACGTACAACTCGAAGAGCTGGCAGGTGTAAGAACCATCAAAGTCGAAAGCACCGCGGAGATGCAGGAAATTTTGGTCTCAGAGTTTCCCAAGTGTGAAATTCTCATAATGTCAGCAGCTATAGCTGATGCGAGACCGAAGAATTATTCAGCTGGAAAAATCAAAAAGGATAAGCTACAGAGTATTGAACTTGAAACTAACCCAGACCTACTGCAACAACTTTCGAAAACTAAGAGCAATAAGCAAATTATTATTGCATTCGCTGCCGAAACTGGTGAATTGGATATCCCAACCGCGCACCAGAAACTTCAAGCAAAGGGCGCTGATTTACTTTTTCTAAATGATGTAAGTGGCGGAGCCGTCTTCGGCTCCGATGAAACTTCAGGTTTCATAATTAATAGCGATGGCGATAGTTTTACTTGTGCGGTTCAGAGTAAGGACACGCTGGCTGATCTATTGCTAGATAAGGCCCTCGATAAGTTAGGCTCAACCAATGACTAAACGCCTCTTCACATCTGAATCTGTCACTGAAGGTCACCCGGACAAAATGGCTGATCAGATTTCAGATGCAATCCTTGACTCCTTACTTTCGCAGGATGCTAAGAGCAGGGTTGCTGTAGAAACCTTAATCACAACGGGGCAAGTTCATGTTGCCGGTGAAGTTACCACCGAAGGTTATGCAGATGTTATGTCAATTGTTCGAGATACAGTTTTGAACATTGGGTATGACTCTTCTGAGAAGGGCTTCGATGGTAATTCTTGCGGTGTCTCACTCTCCATCGGGCAACAGTCTGGGGATATTGCCCAAGGGGTCGATGCGGCCTTCGAAAAACGAGTTTCATCTTCAGTCGATCCACTTGATTTGCAAGGCGCAGGGGATCAAGGGTTGATGTTTGGATATGCCTGCGATGACACTCCGGAACTAATGCCGCTCCCAATCTCACTTGCTCACAAACTAGCATTTCAACTCTCGTCTATTCGTAAATCAGGAGCCGTTGATTACCTGCGTCCGGATGGAAAAACACAAGTAACTATCGAATACGACGGGGATAGAGCGGTTGCATTAAATACTGTAGTCATTTCCACGCAACACGCACCTTCGGTAGATCTCGAGAAAACTCTCGCGCCGGAGCTAAAAAAATTAGTAATTGATCCGATAATCGCAGGCCTAAATATAAATACCTCGGATGTAAGAGTTCTGATAAACCCAACCGGTCGATTTGTCATAGGTGGACCAATGGGAGATGCCGGTCTAACTGGCCGCAAAATTATCGTCGACACATATGGTGGCATGGCGCGTCATGGTGGCGGTGCCTTCTCTGGAAAAGATCCATCAAAGGTCGATCGGAGCGCCGCGTATGCAATGCGTTGGATAGCTAAGAACGTTGTAGCGTCTGGGCTTGCATCTAGATGTGAAGTGCAAGTTGCTTACGCTATAGGTAAAGCCCAGCCAGTTGGATTATTTATCGAAACTTTTGGAACCGAGAAAGTTTCACCGGAAAAGATAGTTAGCGCCGTTTTGGCAACTTTTGATTTACGCCCCGCTGCAATCATCAGAGATCTTGATCTACTACGTCCAATTTATTCTGCAACCGCTTCTTATGGCCACTTTGGTCGCGAACTTCCAAACTTCTCTTGGGAGAAAACAGATCGTGCTGCGGCCCTAAAAGAAGCTGCCTCAAGGTAAGTCTGGGTGGCTGAAGTAAAGCCACTGCGCCTGAAAACGCAACGGGTTCCAAAAAATGTTGTAGTCGCAATTGCTAATCCGATCGTTCAAATATGTGTAGATACGGGTGTTTACCATCTCGATGATGTATTCGATTATCTAGTTCCCGAGTCGTTGAGCGAGATTCTTGTACCGGGAGTATTTGTAGATGTTCCTTTTGGCCCAAAGCAAGTCAGTGGTTATGTGGTTAGTCGTAAGTCATCAGATCTAGATACTGCAAAATTGAAGTTCATTACAAGAGTTATCTCACCAATTCCATTATTGAACGGCGAGCTGCTGGAAATTATTTCTGACGTCTGTGCACGTTATGCCTGCAAACCTTGGGACGTGATTAGAAGTGCAATTCCGGGTCGAGTTGCAGGACCAGAAAATCAATATCTTGGACGGGTTGCTTCTGAACCGGTTCAATCTAAGGTCAATCTTCATCACAGTTTAACCGTCGCTACGGAGAAGCACGGTTTAGTGAACGAGGTTATTAAGGAGGTATCTGGTTTAAAGAATGGCTCTCAACTCTTAGTCATAGTTCCGGATGAGCGCGATATTGCACATTTATTAAGCGAGGACTTACCAGTAGAACCCATAGTTTTAACTACTGAAATTTCCAAGTCTCAACGATATTCCAATTATTTGAGAACACGATTTGAAGTTCCCAAATTAATAATCGGCACCAGAAGCGCTATTTTTACGCCCCTTGCTTTCAACTCAAAAATTCTGATTTTTAACGATAATGATGAGTCCATGTATGAACGACGATATCCAGGATGGAATGTTAGAGATGTGGCCCTCCTCCGAAGTGGCGATCATTCGCTTAATTTTATCTCCTCAGCACCAAGTGCAGAGATAGTGCGCTTAACCGAGCTCGGTTGGATAAAGATGAAGCAAGAGGGCCCTCGCCCGATGATAAAGAATATTTCTTTAAGTTTTGCGGGTTCTCGAGTTTCAGATATTTCTGTCATCAAGAGCGGCTTGAAATTGGGAAACGTTTTAGTCGTAATGGCAGAGACTGGGTACATAAATGCAATTGCGTGTCAAAAATGTAAGAACCAGGGGAGGTGTGAATGCGGTGGAAAATTATTCATACCGGCGAAGGACCAAAATCCGATTTGCTTCCTCTGCGAGGCGCAGTCTAAGAATTGGAAATGCACTTGGTGCGGTGGTGAAAATATTCGATCACTTGGGAAAGGTACAAATAGATACGCCGAAGAGATAGCGAAAGCTGTGCCGGGTTTCAGAGTTATTTTGAGCAAAGGTGGCGCAAGAATAGATTTCTTACCGGAGTCGAAAGAAAATTTGCTCGTGATTGCTAGTTATGGTTGTGAACCTAAGGGCAGTTACTCTGCCGTGGTCCTAAATTCATTAGAGAGTCTTACCAATAGAGTGGATTTGCGTAGTTTGGAATATGCCCGACGAGCAATCTTTGAAAATCTGAATCGGATAGCCACAATTCCTGGGGCCGCAGGATATATAAATTTGTCACCCGAGAACCCCGTCTCGCAATCAATTTTACGGAGAGATTCTTATGGCTTGTGTGTCTCTGAATTAGCTGATCGCAAGAGTTCAGCGCTGCCTCCATTTGTTCGGATAGCCACTTTAGTGGGGGATGCAAGTGCACTTCGACAACTTTCTAAACAGTTGGAAACGAATGACCTCTTCCTCGAAACTTCAATTATCAAGCACACAGTAGGACGTGATTCGAATTCCTCAATTGCTAAAATGATTCTCCGAAGCAAGATAGAAAAATCTACGGAATTTTCAGAGTTCTTTCGTGACTTGGCTCGATACAGAGGAATCAAAGGCTTGTCTCCAATTCAAATCCGCTTAGACCCTTTCTCCATTTAGGTGATTGTTTGGGCTCTAGATTAGAATTTGGGTATGCCTGTGCAACCTATTCGACTCTTTGGAGACCCAGTTCTAACTACTCCAGCCGATTTGGTCACAGATTTTGATAAGGAAATAAGAAATTTAGTAACTGATCTGGTTGAAACAATGCACGATGCCCCTGGGGCGGGTCTTGCGGCACCGCAAATCGGTGTGGGACTCCAGGTTTTCGTTTGGGATATCGAAGAAGGAAATGGACATCTAATAAATCCGACCTTAGAACTCTCGCAAGATATGCAGGACGGGGAAGAAGGCTGCTTAAGTTTCCCAGGACTTGTTTATGAAACTCCGCGTGCTTTCAGAGCCGTAGCAAAAGGTTTCAATATGCATGGCGAACCCATAACAATTGAAGGAACAGAATTATTGGCGCGAGTATTGCAGCATGAGACAGACCATCTAAAAGGAATCGTGTTTATAGATCGATTACTTGCAGAAGAGCGGAAGATAGCTATGGCAGATATCCGCAATTCGGATTGGTTCGGTGAAGCTCTTAGCCTTGGCAACGTGCCTACAATCAAATTTAGTCCGCATTCAACTAATGGTAGGGCGATTTAATTTGCAACTCTCAGTAGCTTCATCCTCGTTAGTGTCGATTCCGATTATCGAAGCAATTTTAACCAGTGATCACATCCTCGCTTCTGTCATAACCAATCCCGACAAACCGACCGGGCGCGGAAAGAATATAGAGGCCAACGATCTAGCGAAGTGGGCGACTGACCGAAATTTACCTGTCGCTAAACCTGCGGATGCTTCGGAATTGAATCGTCATCTTCTGGCAGCCCAACCGCAGTTAATAGTGACAGTGGCCTACGGCCGGATGATTCCCGTCGAATTACTTCATGGACCAAGATTTGGTTGGATTAATTTACATTTTTCAGTCCTCCCAAAATTACGTGGCGCAGCTCCTGTGCAATGGGCGATTTTGAATGGTGATTCGAATACCGGTTATACGATTTTTAAACTAGATAAGGGAATGGACACAGGGCCCACATATTTATCAAAGGAAGTTCATATTTCAGAGGGCGATACAACCCCAATACTTCTAGAGAAACTTGGAAATTTGGCTGCGCCCGACATTCTTGATGTGATCTCAACTATTGGCAAGACTCGCGCTACGCCGCAGCCGCTTAGTGGTGCAACGCTTGCCCCAAAAATTACTAAAGATATGGCGAGAATTATCTGGGATAGCCCGACCGAAAATATATTGCGCCAGGACCGAGCGTTATCGGACAATCCCGGAATTTGGTCTCTCTTTAACGGAGAACGTATCTCACTCTTCGGTTTACAAGAAACTCTGCTTCCTAATTCTCTAAAGAGCCCTGGAGAGATTGAAGTATCGGAGAATAAATTTCTGGTTCGAACCGGTGATAGCGTCGTTGAAATATCTGAAGTTACTCCGGCTGGAAAGAAACGCATGAGCGCGGTCGATTTCGCAAGGGGAGCAAGATTGTCTGTTGGATCAAAATTTGAGTAACTCAGATAGAGGTCCAGGCAAGAGTTCATATAGGAAAGCTAAGGCAAGCCCTTCGAGATTATTGGCTTATGACTTGATCACCCAAGTAAATCGTGGTGGGGCATTCGCCAATTTGAGATTGCCCGAGTTGTTGGCAGATTCTGATCTTGAGTTACGTGATCGCGCATTCGCTACAGAGCTTTCCTACGGGGTGCTAAGGATGCAAGGCAAGCACGACTACGCGATCAGCGCAAAGATCGATCGGCCTTTCACGGAACTAGATGAAAAAGTTGTAGATCTCTTGCGTATCGGAGTCCACCAAATTTTTGAAATGCGAGTACCGGTTCATGCGGCCGTTAGTGAAACAGTTGAATTAGCGCGTCAGGTTGCCGGTGAAGCTAAAGCTACCTACATAAATGCGCTTCTGCGCGCTATCGCGACGGATACCGAGCTTTATAGTCGCCTAGAAGCGGATGATACGGTTGAGAATCTCGAGAAGTTTTCGATTCTCTACTCCCATCCAAAGTGGATAATCTCTGCATATTTCGATCAACTAAAAGATTGGGATGCAGTTGTGGATTTGTTGAAAATAAACAACGTTCCAGTCCCTCCAAATATTGTTGCCTGGCCCGGTAAATCAACTGTCGAAGAGATTCTTAGAACAGGTGGTAGCAAACTACCTTTCGGTACGTACTCAGTTTTATCTGACCACCTACCGAATGAATATCCAGCGATAAAAGATAAGCGAGCGGGAATTCAGGATGTAGGTTCACAACTTATATCTGAAATTTTCTTCGCTACTAAAATTGAAGGCGCGCTGAGTTGGTTAGATCT
>WLCY01000034.1 GCA_009705075.1 Actinomycetota bacterium | reverse complement strand
TGGGAGATCTTTAGCTGCAGCCATAGCCCAAATCTTTCGGGCCTCGGTAATTCCACCAACGCGGTTAACATCTGGTTGGAGAATATGTGCTGCGCCTTTCTCAATAATCTCTTGGAAATCCCATCTGGTGTATGAATGCTCACCATGTGAAATTGGAGTTTGGGATACTGAACATAATCTCGCGTAGCCATTAACATCATGTGGCATAAGGGCTTCTTCTATCCACTTAAGTCCATAGGGACGAAGCTCGCGCTCCATCTTTATCGCATATTCCAAATCCCAACCCATGTAGGCATCGGCAGAGACTTCGATCTCATCGCCGACTGCTTCACGAACTGCTTTGATTAAAGCGATATTTCCCTTCATTCCCTTAACACCATCTGCCGGGCCAAAGCCAAAGCGCTGCTTTAACATTGTGAAACCCTCTTTAACATAACCGCGGGCTTCATCTTTAAGTGCATCAAGATCTTTTAGCGCATAGAGGCGGCTGGCATAGACCTGAATCTCATCTTTGGTCTTTCCACCAAGTAGGTCATAGACCGGAGCATTAAGGGCCTTGCCCATAATGTCCCAGAGGGCGATATCGATACCGCTGATGGCAGAGATCGCAACACCGCGGCGACCAAAGCGGGCGCTAGAGCGATAAAGCTTTGACCAGATAAGTTCAACTTTAAAGGGATCTTCGCCAATAACAAGTGGTGCAAAGTGATCTTCAATAATGCGCTTAATTCCAGAGTTTGCAGTTCCACAAGATCCAACGCCGATAATTCCGGAATCTGTTTCAATCTCAACGATGACAAGTGCCATCTCACCGAAGTAATCACCGAGTCGAGTTCGTGCGTCTGGGAAGTGAGTTACAGGGGTGCAGAGCCAAGGTGAAGATTCCCGTTTTTGGCCGTCGCCACCATCTCCATTAGCTATCTCATGAACCGTTATCCGCTTTACTTTTTCCTTTGACATTTCACTCCCGTAGTAAATATCGATTTGCTCTTAAGTAGAGCATTTCGTAATCATTCTAAATATTGGGTTCTTTGTAAACCGATTACACGCCCTATTTTCATTCATTTGAACGTAGTTCACAGGTATGAACAAGGGGAAAAAAATCAATTCTTTTTCTGGTGAAGATTATTGCTCTCGCACTTTTCTCAGATTAACATCGCCAACACTTGATTCGATATGGGAGGTATTACTTTGGCACTTGCAGATCAGAGCGGCGCGAATACAAAAACTTTGTCGCACCCAGCAATTGAGGCGAAAGATATTTCGCATTCATTCGGAGCCGTGAAAGCACTTGTAAACGCTAACATCAGCGTTAGTGCTGGTGAAGTAAAAGCAATCGTCGGAGATAATGGAGCAGGAAAAAGTACACTTCTAAAAATTTTATCCGGTTTGGTAATTCCGGATAACGGCCAGATATTTCTTGATGGCGAGAAGGTTTCATTTACCTCACCAGTCGAAGCTCTCAAATCTGGAATTCAAACGGTCTACCAAGATTTAGCCCTCATAGACACCATGAGCGCGACCCAAAATGTTTTTGTTGGACGAGAAGAGCTCGCTAGTAATTGGTTTTTGAAGAAGCTTGGAATTGTAAATGATCGACATATGCACCAGGAAGCTATTAAGGCGCTATCCGATTTGGGGATAAAGATTCCATCACTAAATGCAACGGTACGAAGCATGTCAGGTGGGCAACGACAGTGTCTGGCCATTGCGCGTGCGATGCTATTCGGACATAAAGTTATTATTTTAGATGAACCAACCGCAGCTCTTGGTGTTCATGAATCTGCACAGGTACTTTCCGTAGTGGATCAGCTTCGATCCAAAGGACTTGCGATTCTCATCGTGAGCCATAACATGCAACATGTTTTCAAGATAACTGATTCGATAACAGTAATGCGCCTTGGTGTTTCCGTGGCATCAAGAAAGACAAAAGATACTAATCCCGAAGAAATCGTTGGTCTGATTACTGGAGCAATTTCGGGATAAGAAAATTCTGCCTGTGAAAATCACAAGTAGAAAGCAAACCAAAACCAAAGTAAGAAAAGGAGAAAAAGTGTCACTTAAAAAGAGTATGGCTATCAAAACGGTTGCAATTTTCAGCGCATTCGCTTTGATTATTCCAACTACCAACGCAACTGCAGCGCCTAAGTTCAAGTTATGCGTCGCTCTTGGTGGGATACCTGGAATCTTGGGGGCACTTGGTACCTCCGGAGATCCAATTGCAAAAGCTGGAGCAAAAGCGCGTGGCTGGGATTATTATGAAGTCAGCAACAAGCTTGATGCACCAACTGCTGTAAAGAACGCTGACTTAATTGTTCAGCAAAAATGTTCTGCACTAATCCAATTCAACGGTCGCCCAGAAGTGAATCCAACCATTGCTAAGAAATTAGCAAAGGCAAAGATTCCTGTCATTACTTATGACATCGCGCAACCAGGTTGGTACTTCCTAGGTATTGATAACCTTGGAGCTGGAAAAGCCGGCGGTGCTGCACTTGGAAAACTTATTAAGGAAAAATGGAATTGCCAACCAGATCTAGTTCTTGAATCTCATGGATATGGTGCTGGAATTGTTGACAGCATGCGTACTGGCGGAATGGTCGATGGCCTAAAGTCAGTGTGTCCAGATATCGACAAGTCAAAGTTCAAGGCCTTTGAAGGCAATGGCGAAATCGCAGTTTCACAACCAGCAGCTCGTGACATCTTGGCCGCAAATCCAACTGCAAAGAAGATCGCAGTTGTAGGCCTTAATGACGCCGGCGTTGTTGGACCACTTCTAGCTGCTCGCCAACTTGGTAGCGACTATGAAGCAATGGGTTGGGGACAAGACGGAAACCTTATAGCTGGAGATAAAGTTGATCCAGATCTAAAGGGTAGCGTTCTCTACTTCCTTGAAGGCTATTCTGCATATGCATTTGAAGTTCTAGATGCAATTGCAAAGAAGCAGGCTCCAAAGATGCGAGATGGTGCTGTTAACCCAGCAGTTCTCGTTAAGCCTTGCCCAGTTTCTGCGGCACAGGCTCAAAATATCCCAATTGATAAGGTAAGAATTAAGAAGCTTGCCAAGGATCCATCAAAGACCCTCTACTCAATCTATTGCCCAAAGTAGAGATTAAAAGAGATATATAGAGATGAAAACCGACAAAGGTAATGGGTGCTTTAAAAAATGAGTCGCTTATTGTCTAATCGGTTTAAGGTTCCGAGTCTGCGCAAAAGCGCAGACTCGGAGTACCTTGCAACAATATTGGTATTACTTGGCGTATGGATCTTTTTGATTGTAATTTCAGTAATAAATAGAAGTGACTTCCTCTCCAGGGCCACTTTTGGAGCAATCACATTTAATATGTGCATAATTGGAGTACTGGCCATCGGCCAAGGTTTCGTTGTAATTAGCGGTGGAATTCTAGATTTAAGTATCACAGTCTCAATGCTTATTTCATCATTCATGACAGTTGTTTTCTATGAGCTTGGCTGGAATACCCCGGCCCTCATAATTGGAAGCATCTTGTGCGCAGGAGCCTTCGGATTATTCAACTCAATACTTGTTGTCTGGCTAAAAATTAATCCGCTGATTGTAACTTTAGCTACTGGCTTTGCCGGTGGTGGCGTTCTGCTTATAGTTTTTGATCGCAAACTGGTGGATCCTAAATCCTGGATTGCAGATTTCGGCACATCTTATTTGTTCAGGTTCCCAACTGCGTGGTGGCCAATGGCGCTTTTAACTATCGGCGCGCACTTCTTCTTTAAATACAGCAGATTTGGACGTCACTTTCTAGCCGTAGGTGGAAATCCTTTATCCGCTAAAGCAATGGGCATTTCTCTAAAACGTATGCGCGTTTCAACTTTCGTTGGAGCTGCATTGATTGGCGGAATCGCTGGAATAATCTTCGCAGGTTTCACCCCAGAAATTAGGCCTAATGCTGGCACTTATTACATGTTGCCAGTGATTGCAGCTGTAGTGCTTGCAGGTTTCTCACTCGCTGGAGGACGTGGAAGTTTTCTTGCTCTCTTCGTTTCAGTTGGTTTCCTATCCACAATTCCTACCGCGCTTGTTTTCTTTGGTCTGAAATCTATTTGGGAAACATTTATTCAAGGTTTCATTTTGATAATCGCTGTCTCAATAGATGCTTATCGAATTGTCAAAGCTAGGGGGAGATAACTATGGCAACTAATCCGACCCAGTTGGCATCACACGATCACAAGTTAAGTAAATTTGAGATGATTAAAAAATCGCTGAGCGGTCCAGGTGGCACAATTGTTATAGGGCTTGCACTGATTATCGGCACCAGCGCCATCTGGGTAGGAAAGATGACCTTTACATCTTTCAACCTATATCTAGTTTTAGGTTACCTCGCTATTCCGCTCATTATTGGAATTTTTGCATCTTTTTCGCTATTAGCAGGCGTAGTCGATTTAAGTATCGGGGCAATGGTCGCCTTGTCGGCCGTAGTGTTTGCCTATCTTTGTACCGGCAATGTAAATGAATGGCTTGCTGCTGCCATCACAATTCTTGTTTGCTTAGGGTTCGGTGCAATCAATGGAGTAGCCATTGTTGTCTTTGGAGCCAACCCAATTGCAGCTACTCTTGGAATGTTGGTTGGTTTACGCGGACTTGCGAGAATTATTAGCCAGATGCGCCCAGGAACGGGTTCAAGCCAAGATGCAATATCTCTGATGATCACTGGTTTGAATAATTTCACCGAAGCTCAAATATCTTTCATGCCGGTTTTATTCATAATCGCGCTACTACTAGTTTTTGTAACGCAAGGAATAATTTCATTCACTAGAGGTGGCCGTCATGTACGGGCAGTGGGTGGAGATATTGTTGCCGCTCGCCGAGCTGGACTTGCTACCGAGAGAATAAAATTCTTCTCTCTTCTAGCCAGTGCATTTGGCGCATCAATCGGCGGAATGCTCTATGTGGGCAAACTGGGAGGTGCACCGGTAACGCTCGGGACAAATATGGAGTTCACGATCTATGCCGCGCTAATGATTGGCGGCTACAGCATCCTTCGTGGCGGAGTTGGAAACCCAATGGGAGGATTTCTTGGACTCTTAATCATTGCGGTTTTTGCTAACTTGGTTGATAACAAAGGTTTAGATACTAGAGCCGCAGATATCTTTGTGGGATTCTTGCTGTTGATTATCGTATTTTTGGATATCCGGCGCGGTGGAGATGCGTTCGAGTAATTAATTGGAAAAAGAACTCTGTCCATAGTACGTCTTAGCATCTTCAAGAATACGTGTTCCTGCTAAACGGAGATTTTCAACTATTTTCTCTCGCTCTACTTGCTTCCAGTGTTCTTCTGGCATCGAAATACTTATAGCGCCAATTGTATTTGCGCGGATTCCTGGAACAGGAACTGAGATACAGAAAACTCCCTTAGTAAATTCTTCGTGATCTTCGGCAAACTTCTTATCCCTAACTTCCTTTAATCTGTCTCGGAGTTCTGAGACAGATCCAATGGTATTTGGCGTGAATTTTTCAAAAACAAGGCTCGAATAATTCGCTAATAAAATTTCTTCTGGCAATAAACTTAGCATCGCTTTACCTAGGGCCGTTGCATGTGCTGGCATCCTGGCGCCCGCTTGAGATTCGACGGCAATGCCTTCGTGGTTCTTAATCTTCGATAAATAAATCACATCGGTGTTATCTAAAATTCCGAATTGAGTAGTCATTGAAGATTGGGAGCTTAACCATTTTAGGTGTGGTCTTATCGCCTGCAAGAGATCTAGATTTCGGGAAGCTGTTTGGCCTAGCTCAAATACCCGAATTCCAATTCGATATTTCTTATCATCGAGCTGCAAAAAATTCTGTTGTTCCATGGCATGCAAAAGTTCATGAGTGCTACTTTTTGGCATACCCATTTTTTCGCAGATTTCTGAGAGCGTAAGGCCCCTTGGATAAACATTTACAAGTTGCAAAATCTCCATAACACGATTGGCGGACTTTACGTAAGTCATAAGTCCTGCCTTTCTAAATGGGGGTACTTCAAAATATCCCAAACACCATCAAATGTATAGACATTGAATTGCGAAATTTTCACACCTGTGAAATTCCATAGAAAGCGGGTTAGTTGGCAACATCATGGACTTCGCCACCTAAGCGGAGCTATTTGAGCGTTTCTGAACCTCTTATGTCAGTGCCTTGTAGCACAATTGGGCAAGTCAAAAATTTGCCGCCCCTAAAGTAGATAGAACGTAGGAAAAAATGGAATTACTGCCAAATGCTCGCGCTTTCATCAGTCCAAGTGATTTAACTTTCGGTTGGGACAATTGCCACCGTTGTTTATGGCTTTACTACAACCACCAGGTTAAAGCACCTCTCTCCATGCCACTAGTTGGCGATCTGGCCGAGATGCAAGAACTTTCATGCGTCGGCAAAACTTCTGC
>WLCY01000033.1 GCA_009705075.1 Actinomycetota bacterium | reverse complement strand
TACTTTGCCGATCTTTACACCTAACAATTTGGCATAAGTCTTAGCTTTTAACTTTGCACTCTTTACCGCTTCATTACGCGCAGCTTCTGCAGCTTTAGTGCTGTCAAATACGAATGGCGTAACTCCGTTTATGTAGAGCGCATCGCCGGCGGCAGCAACAACTGCATCGACAATCTCGCCAGCTTTGGAAGCGTTGCGAATTACAACTTCAAAACTCTGGTTAGCGCGATATCCAATTAGAACATTTCCAACATCTTGGGTGTAGTTATATTCTGGATAAACAGTCAAAGTTGTACTCTGCAAATACTTCTTCTCAATACCATTTGCAATCAGCGCATCACGGAATTTATTTGCGGCAACTCCTGCAGTCGCTAGTGCATCCTTGCTTACTTTCGAAAGGGCTGAAACTGATGCGTTCAAGCGAACTGCATCTGGAACAACCTTCACGGTTCCCACTGAACTTATGCTTATGTAGCGGACCGGCGCAGCCTCAGCAAATTGTGCGCCAAGGGTTGATGCCATAACAGTTGCAGCGATAATTGCGATTACACGGATTCTTTTATTGGATGTAGTTTTCATAGGATAAGACTAGAACAATATTCATCAGCAAATACCGCGAATAAGGTCATAATTTAATGAGAGAATTCTTGGGTGTTCCTATCCCAGTGTTCGACAGAAACGGTTAGCGCCGCCGCTAAATCACTTGCTGCCGGAAATCTTGTCGCATTCCCAACCGAGACTGTTTACGGACTTGGAGCTGATGCAACTAATTCAGAGGCAATCGCCAAGATTTATAGAGCAAAAGGTCGACCAGCAGATCATCCGCTTATCGTGCACATATCTTCACTGGACGCAATGGGACAGTGGGTGTTAGATATTCCAGAATATGCGATTAATTTAGCCCGAGATTTTTGGCCTGGTCCGATGACTTTAGTTTTCACTCGAAGTGAATTAGCAAAAGACTTTATAACTGGGAATCAAAATACTGTTGGCTTGCGGGTTCCGAATCAACCAATTGCTCTGGCACTTTTAAAAGAATTTGAAAAACTCGGTGGCAAAGGTGTTGCAGCGCCAAGTGCAAATAGATTCGGAGCGGTCTCGCCCACTACTGCACAAGCGGTTATTGAAGAGCTAGCAGATTATCTCGATCCCAAAAATGATTTGATATTAGATGGCGGACCTTGCCAAGTGGGAGTGGAATCAACAATCATTGATTGCACATCAGAAGCACCACAGATACTTCGCCTAGGAGCCATAACAAAAGAGATGATTCAGGAGAGCACCGGTTTATTGGTAATCGCTGAAGTTGTCTCTGAAATAAGAGTTTCTGGGTCCTTGGAATCCCACTACTCACCGGTCGCAAAAGTTGTTTTGGATGAATTAGCAAAAATTGGCGAAGGCTTTATCGCTCTTGATTCGTTTCCGACGCCACAAGGTGCAATCAGACTTGCAGCACCAAGTTCAGTCGAAAGTTATGCGAGAGAAATTTATGCCGCACTTCGTTTTGCAGATGCTCAAGGAATTTCCAGAATCTGTGTAATGCAGCCAGAGGGCGATGGCCTCGCTGCTGCAATTCGTGATCGCCTAAAGCGCGCTGCTAACTAATTACTTCAGAAATAAAGTCTTCAAAGAAATATCAGGAAACTCGCTGGTAAATTTTTGGCGACCAGGAAGATCAGCAATTTCAAGTGCAACTGCCACGCTTTCAACGATTGCACCACATTGTTGAATTAACTTAACTCCGGCAACAAGAGTTCCACCAGTAGCAAGAACATCATCTATCAAAAGCACTCGATCGCTAGAACTAAGAACACCATCTTGGATTTCCAAAGTATCACTTCCGTATTCCAGACCGTAACTCTCTTGAAAAGTTGCACCAGGCAGTTTTCCTTTTTTACGAAGTGGGACAAAACCTTTTCCTAATTCCAACGCAACTGCCGAACCTAGAATGAGCCCCCGAGCTTCAATGCCAGCAACAACATCAATCGAATTAGCAAAGCTTGCAAGCTCTCTCGTTAAATTCGCGAAATGAACGCGATCCTTCAATAAAGGCAAGATGTCGAAGAAGAGAATCCCAGGGTTCGGGAAATCCGGTACTTGGCGAATCGCTCTTTCTAGATCCTCTTTACTCATGGAGAAAGTTTATTAACAAACTCGAGAAAAGGGAGAGTTACACTTAATTCATGGCTGGCGAATCTAAAAACCTTACCCTGGTTGTGCCGGTTTTCAATGAAGCAAAGCGCTGGAATCAAGGCTATTGGAGTCAAGTTCTTGCTATTACAAATATAAATTGGATATTTGTTAATGACGGATCGAGTGACACCACGACCGAACTTCTTGCAAAGCTAAAAGCCGCTTCGCATGTAACTGTTTTAGAACATGAAGTTAATCGCGGCAAAGCAGAAGCGATAAGAAGTGGATTCAATTTCTTCTTCAAGAATTCAGATTTACATACTGGCAAATCATTTATTGGCTACTTAGATGCGGATGAAGCTTTCGATCCTAAAGAGATTGCAAGATTTTTAAACCTTTCGGTTAATGACTCAAACCATCTGGTTTCACAAGGTTTTCAAGCGATTTGGTCATCGCGAGTGCAGCTGCGGGGAAGAAGAATTGAAAGAAAGAAATATCGCCACTACCTCGGAAGAATAATTATTTCATTCCTTGGCTCAGCCTCACCATCGATTCCATACGATTCACAGAGTGGATTTAAGATATTTGCTTCAGATGAAAACTTGCAACAAGTATTTATGGATAACTTCAAGACTAAGTGGTTTATAGATCTGGAAATAGCGGCCAGGTACCAACAAATTTCGGGAGAACAATTACGTATCTGGGAAGAGCCACTTCTTTTTTGGCGAGATGTTGGCGGTTCTGCAATAAAGATTGGAAGCCTGCCCACAATATTTATTGAAATAGTTAGAATCTATTTCTTGCTAAGAAAATCAACAAAGAGCGCTAGTCACAAGTAACTTTCTTCGTAAAGTTCGGGCTAGTTAACCAACTCTTATAATTATTGCTCATCCATTCCCACCTATTCACATCTTCAATTCCAAGTCCAAGTGGCGGGTATTTAACCTCTGCCCCAAGCAGTTTCGCCTGGTTATTCTCGGCCAGCAAACAGCTGTTTGCAATCAAATTTTTATCCCAAGTAGCGCCTCGACTAACTTCCAGAACGGTGACTCTTACTGTGAGAATTGAAATAAGAAGAGCAAGCGTACCTAACAAGACTTTGAGTAATATGGAAAATCTCTCGAAAACTTGCGCGAATGGAAGTAAGAAATAGGCAATTGTTATCGAGGTGGGAGTTAGCAAAAATAACAGACCAACAGATTGATGCCATGCAGCATATGCAAAAGCTGTTCCGACAATCAGAGAGAGGTAGCAGAGTGTTGTCAGAACAACTAAAGCCAAAGCCCGCGTTCTGGTGATCTCCTCTTTAAGACCACTTTTGAAATACAGAATTGCAAAGATAAAAAGAAAAATCCAAAGGGGGTGAGTTACTACATCTCCAGTAAAACTTACAAAAGAACTACGAAACCCAATCAATGTTTCATTAATCCCGCTTGGAAGCCCACTCCCGCTATTAGCCCGATTCTTAAAGCCTGGGCTTGCAATGATCATCCCAAAACCAATTAGCGTTCCAAAACCAAAAGTATTTAAGTTCACCAATTTACTAAACCCAAGCTCTCGAAGGAATTCAGGCCGAATCCGGTATCCAATTATCAATATCATGAAGATAACTACAGATAATCCACCTTCCGAAAAGTTTGAGTTTCCAGCGATAAATCCCAGAAGAAAGATAAGAAGAGGTGCAAGAATTTTTGCACTCGATGAGCGGTAATTTAAAGTACATAACCACAATCCGATTACCAGAGAACAAACTGGAAGAAGATGTGTACTTGATGCTGGCCCGAAAACAAAAGCTGCAAGTAATCCAGGTGAGAAAACTCCTTCAAATCCAATACAAGTCAAAATCGCGAGAATTAGATCTCGAGAATCGAACTCACTTAAAGGTCTGCCTCTAAGCCAAGTAGTCAAAATCATGGCAGTTAAAAGAACAAGTAGAGATGTAAGGAAGGAGTAGAGAGCGAAGCCCCACCAATGGATTCCAGAAATACTTGGTAAATAAAAAGGTATTCGAATTATCGATGGCGTTAAATTGCCACCCCAGTTGGTCCAAAAGTCTGAAAGATAATTTGCGAAACCGGAATTCGAGCCAATATCTAGATATGAATAATCATCTTGAACCGGCCGACAAGATAACGCAATTGCGATCTGCCAAATTAACCAGAACCCCAATGTTGCTTTTACCCAGAGAGACTGAGCCAGGAGGTGTTTTCTCATCCCTTAACTTTAAGGTTATGAGGCGTCGCAAACCCGCTAGGGCCCAATTTAGATAACAAGCCATACGATGGCGTCCATATAATTCTGCATCGAGGGGGGCTTTGCTGTTGAGTAAAACAAAATATCGCAAAGACATACAAGCTCTACGAGGCCTCGCAGTTCTAGCTGTCGTTCTCTTTCACGCCAAAGAGAGTTATTTCCCTCTTGGGTATCTCGGAGTAGATGTATTTTTCATAATTTCAGGCTTTGTGGTCACCCCCTTAATTCTGAGGATATTTACTGAACAAACAATCGGAGGGCGCTTTTCTAGTCTGAAATTGTTTTATAAGAGACGCTTCTATCGATTAGCTCCAGCTTTGGCAGTGGTTCTTGCAATATCAGCGGTGGCAATTCTTTTGATTGGACCACCTGGTGATCATTCTCGATTTGCAATTCAAGGAGTCGCAACACTTCTTTTGGTGGCTAATTTAGGTGCCTACAAAGGTTCACCAGATTATTTCGCTCCCAATCCAAATCCTTTAATTCACACCTGGTCACTGTCAGTTGAAGAACAAATCTATATTTTCCTACCTCTAGTTTTGTTTCTAGTCCTTTTCAATATCAGGAACGTCAAGAAAATCATTTCAATTGTTTTCGTATTAGTCGCAGCTTTTAGTTTCATCACATTTCTAGTTCCGAGAATTTTGCTTTCTGTTTATAACTGGGTTGGAATTGAGTTTGCCTCTCAATTCTCGTTCTATTCACCACTTAGTCGAGTATGGCAATTCATTTTAGGCGGACTTTGTTACTTCTCTCTTAGTCGATATCAAAATCTAGAAAATAGATTCTCAAGAGTTAGTAGTTTGGTATTAATTGGCGTCATGTTAATAGTTCTATTTGGGCCACTTCGTGTTGAGCAAAAGGCTAGTTCAATTCTCATCAGCTTAATTGCGATAGTAATTATTAGATTTAGATCCCTTGAAACTCTTCCAAATTTCATTAGCACCAAACTTGAATGGCTTGGTGACCGTTCCTACTCTATTTATTTGGTTCATTTGCCACTGCTTTACTTAGCCAAATACTCACTCTTGACCAAATTCGGCAACATGGAGAGCCGCGTAATTCAAACGATTATTGCAGTTATCGCTTCAATATTACTTGGAGCTTTAAGTTACTCAAGAATTGAGAATAGATTTCGCAATTACGGAAAGAACAGCACTTTAAATTTTAAGAAAATTTCGGTCACCCTTGTTTTGACTCTCGTTGCCCCAATGGCGATTTTTGTATCAATAAACAGCGCCGCTAAAAACGATTATTGGGGAATTTATCGAGGAATTATAAAACCTCCCTACGCAGGTGAATTCGATCCGAAATGCTTGAGGGATTCGAAAGCAGGCCCTCCGTGCATTTACAAAAATAAGAGCGCAACAAAAACGGTGCTCTTGATTGGAGATTCCCATGCTGGGCATATTTCTCAGGCAGTTGTAGATTCAGCAAAGATTGCCAATTGGAATTCTGTTATTTGGACACACGGCGGGTGCCGTATTAAATTCCGACAAACAACAGATGTAGATTTTTTGGCTAATTGCGTAGAAAATAATCAGCGAATGAAGGAGTGGGTTTTAGCGAATAAGCCAGACGCAATTATTGCCTCAGAGTATATTGTTGCTACCTATCCCCAGGATGATTTAAAGAGCGCGCTCTTGGACCTCAAATCAACAATCCCAAATATCTTGCTCATTGAAAACAATCCAATCTTTCCAGATGAGAAAAATTATATGGTTAAACAACCCCTCATAATGTCACCATATGAACCACCTAAATATTTCAAGTTGTCTGAGATGCAAACCGAAGACCAAAAAGATTCGAATGAATTCGCAAAATGGGCAAGAGGAAAGGGAATTTCCACTATGAATTTCGCATCACTTTTTTGCGATGCCAAAATTTGTACAAGGTACGCAGACAATGAATGGCTCTATTACGACGATGATCATTTCTCAGTTGCCGGTGCAGCGCGGACAATTCCTCAGCTCAGTACTTTTCTAAAGCGGTCCTAATACATTCTTATACATTCTTAGC
>WLCY01000032.1 GCA_009705075.1 Actinomycetota bacterium | reverse complement strand
CGATTGCAAAACTTTTCCAGTTTTCCAAGAGATCAAAACATATTGAACAGTTAGTGTTGAACTTGGAAGAGCTTCGATCCCATCTCCAACGATAATATCTCTGCTGACTAATTCCATCGGAGCGTCTCCCGATGGTTGCCCAATTTTAGGCTCGACGCCCGCTTCATTAGAGACACTCATGTATTCGCGTTCGGTGCTAGCCATAGTTTTCTCCTTATTTGCGCTTCCAGTTCCGCCGTCGAGAGTACAACCAGTAAGCGATGTTGTTAGAAGTAAAGCACCGATAA
Organism: Actinomycetota bacterium; assembly: GCA_009705075.1. Lineage (GTDB taxonomy): Bacteria > Actinomycetota > Actinomycetes > Nanopelagicales > Nanopelagicaceae > AAA044-D11. Next base: position 6,136 of record WLCY01000032.1, on the reverse strand, counting down.
ATGCGAAAGTTGCATCTTTACGCAAAATTGAAGGACGTTTAGCGAGCATGATTCTCCACTTTCTCGAAATTGCGAGTCTCTTATTAACCTCTATGCCACAAGGTTACCAAACCACTAGGGTTTTCCTGTGTCAGATCGCAAAACCGAACGTTTGATTAATCTCACCCTTGCCCTGCTTGCGACGAAGCGGTATCTAAAAAAATCTGAAATTCTCAAGAATGTAATGGGCTATGAGGGAACTCAGGACGCCAAAGAACGAATGTTTGAGCGCGATAAGGATGACCTAAGATCTTTGGGAATTGAGATTGAGGTGGGGGATCTCGATGTTTTTTTCGAAGATGAACCAGGCTATCGAATACCTGAGAAAAGCTACGAACTCAAGGTTCCGGAACTGACGGGGCGCGAGTTGGCTTTGCTTTCGATCGCTTCAAATTATTGGAATGATTCGATACTTGCTCCGACTGCGCAATCTGGAATCAGAAAATTGCAATCTCTAGGAATTCCGGTCTCCTTTGATTTCGATTTTCGCGCACAATATCGTTTCGAAAATCCGACCAGCCTGATTGATGAGATTACCCGAGCTATCTCGTCACGTTCGCAAATTTCATTCTCTTATGACTCTGCCACCTTAAAATTAAGACATGTAGAACCATATCGAGTCCTTTTCTGGAATGGGTATTGGTATCTTATTGGGCACGATTTAGATCGCAAAGATATAAGACTTTTCAAATTATCACGTTTTGTATCTCCAATCGAAATCTCAAAGAAGAAGAATCAGTATTCCATCGTTGAAGATTTCGATGCGACAGTTCATCTCCCTCAACAAAACATCGACATAAAACGCCGCGCAAAAATCCAGGTCCGCAAAGATTCCGCTCTCATTCTTCGCAATCGTGGTTTACTTCTTGAAGAAGGGAATGAATACGACACCTACGAAGTCACTTACGAAAATGAAAATGTTCTAGTTAGGGAGCTTATTTGGCACGGCGCTAACATACGAGTAATTGAACCTCTCGAGTTGAAATCATCATTGATAAAGACCGTAGAGGGGGTATTAAAGTGAGTGATTCAGCCCTTGAGCGCACAGCAAGAGCTCTCGACTTGGTTCCCTATTTATTGGAGCACCAAGGTATCTCAACAACTGAGCTTGCAAAAGTGTTCGGGGTATCAGAGAAGCAGATAAATGAAGATTTAGTTTTAATACACATGTGTGGTCTTCCGGGTTACACGCCATTGGAATTAATTGAAATGTATTACGAAGATGGTTTCGTTACGGTTTCAGACCCACAAAGTTTAAAGAAGCCACGAAAGATGAGCAGAAGTGAAATGACTTCGCTCCTAGTTTCTCTAGATCTAATGAAGTCGCTCAGGTCTGATGAAATAGCTGGAGAAATAGCGGAGCTACAGGACAAGTTACGACAAAATATGATCTTCGAAAATCCTATTGTTGTGGTCCAAAACTCTGGCAACCAAGAATTCTTGCAAGTGCTCGAAGGTGCTATTGCAAAATCCAGCGCCGTAAAAATCGTCTACCTAAGTGGTGTGAAAGATGAACGTTCTGAACGAGAAGTTTTCCCGCTCTCAATCTATCTTTCCAATGGCGTAAATTACCTAAACGCTTGGTGTCAAACCTCTAAAGCTGATAGAACTTTTCGACTTGATCGGATCCTTAGTTGTGAGCCTTTGTCAGGAATTGAACACATTGATAAATTTAGTGGAACCAAATCTGAAATCGAGACTGGGTTGATAAGACTTAAGGTAGCAAGGGCGGCGAGGAACTTCGTCGAAGAGAATAGAACTATAGTTTCTCAGACTGAAGGCTCAGAGAGCGAAGAAGAAATTTTAGTCACTTTAAATCCCATAGACACGGAATGGTTAATTAGGAGCGTCCTGGGATACGGCGGGCTAATTGAGGTGGTGGAACCCGAAGCGCTGGTCGAGAAGATAAAGAACCGTGCGAGGGCAATTCTCGAGCTTTATTCGTAGAAATAGCCGCAAGAGAGCAAGTTAAGTTACTTACCTGGGGTTTTAGAACTAAGATTTGCGGCGTAGGTAGTAGAGAAACTAGCAGAGTGGAGAATTTTGGTGCTACGCGGACTCGAAGGTTGGCATTTCGTAATCGTTGCCGTTGTTTTTGTCCTGCTTTTCGGAGCAAAAAAACTGCCTGATTCAGCGAAATCGATCGCAAAATCCCTAAAAATATTTAAGAGTGAGATGAAAGATGGCGACGCCAAGGAAGAAAAAGACGGCTCCAATAAAGCTGATTCTTAATTAGTAATTGTTCTTGACGAGAATAGCCTTAGCAACATGAAAGACAGTCCGACAAAAACAATGCCCCTTCTGGGGCACTTTAGCGAATTGCGGAAAAGGCTCTTCAGGTCGGCGTTTGGAATAGTTTGTGCCAGCTTCTTAGGTTGGTTCGCTTATGACCAGATAATTCAGTGGCTTACAGCTCCTATCTGTGATTTGAAAGCTGCAAGAGAATTGGGTGAGCAAAATTGTGGGGCGCTATATATAAATGGTGTTCTCGGTCCGATAGATTTAAAATTCAAACTTTCGATAATTGTCGGTGTACTTGTTGCTTCTCCAATTTGGTTGTACCAAATCTGGGCATTTATATCTCCTGGATTGCATAAGAAAGAGCGGCGTAACTCGATTCTATTTGTAATTTTTGCGGTTCCTTTCTTCGCGATCGGCACATTTGCTGGTTATCTGGTTCTACCAATAGCGGTCAAAGTTCTACTTAGCTTCACGCCCGAATCTCTCTCAAATTTAGTTAAATTTGATGACTATCTAAGTTTTGTTACCCAATTAATCCTCGTCTTCGGAGCTGCTTTTGAACTTCCAGTTTTTCTTGTTGCTTTGAATCTCGCTCATATTCTAAGTGGTCGATCAATTCTTAAGCCCTGGCGCTATGCGATATTCGGGATCACCCTCTTCTCTGCGATATTCACTCCAACCGGAGACCCGATTACGATGTTCTTTCTGGCAGTCCCGCTTTCTATTCTTTACATAGCAGCCGGAGGCATTGCGCTACTTGTGGATCGTTCCAGGCAGAAACGCTTGAACGCTGATGACTAAGGGAAGAGTTTTACTCTTTATAAATCCAAAGGCCGGCAGAGGACGCGCAGTTTCAATTGCAAACGAACTAATCAGCTACGCCCGCAAGATTTCAATTGGTTGCGTAGTTGTTGAACCGGCTTCTAGCGCAGAGATAATTAGCGATCTCGCCGCAGCGCTATCTTCAGGGGAGTTTGAAGCTGTAATTGGGATAGGCGGTGATGGTTTAGTTCATCATGCAATTCAGGTGCTCGCCGGAACTTCGCTTCCACTTTATGTTGTTCCTGCGGGAACTGGCAATGATTTTGCGCGAAGTAATGAAAGTCTAACTATTTCGCCAAAGGCTATTTTTGATGCGATCCGTTCCAAAGATCCAATAAGCGTGGATACTGGCGCAATTTCTTTTGCTGGCGGAGTGCGCAAATTCGGACAGATTTTAAGTACCGGATTCGATGCTCAAGTAAACGAGCGTGCTAACCAGAACAATTTTGTTTCGGGGAAGATGAAATATAACTTGGCCATGTTGGCCGAGATAAAGAAATTTAGGAAAATTCACTACGAGTTAGAAGTTGATGGTAAGGCTAGGGTCGTTGAGGCAATGCTGATTGCAGTAGCGAACGGCCAAACCTATGGGGGAGGAATGAGACTTTGTCCGATGGCAGATCGTCAGGACGGCCTCCTCGACATCATGATTCTTCATCCAGTTAGCAAGCCTGAACTGATGAAAGTTTTTCCAAAAGTTTATAGTGGGCGACACATAACTCATCCCGCCGTAGAGTTCCAAAGAGCTCGAAAGATAAAGATCTCCGCCGACACAGTTGCCTATGCGGATGGTGAACGAATTGGTAAATTGCCGGTATCAATTGAAGTTTTGCCTCGCTCGCTACGCACTTGGTCTGGGAATTAATGACGACACCAGCAGCGCGTTACGCAGAAGCTAAGGCAAGAGGTGCGCATAAAGCAACGAGCGCGTTTGTTGAACGTTATCCATTTAGCATGGACTCTTTTCAAATTGCAGGCTGTCATGCTTTGGAGAGTGGAAAATCAGTTTTGGTCGCAGCTCCAACTGGCGCTGGTAAGACGATCGTCGGGGAATTCGCGGCTCACCTTGCCATAACAACCGGAAAGAAGTGTTTCTATACAACTCCAATAAAGGCACTTTCGAATCAGAAGTATCAAGATTTATGTGCAATGTATGGCGAAAGCAATGTTGGATTACTCACCGGCGATACGAGTATTAACCCTGATGCGTCGATAGTCATCATGACTACTGAAGTGCTCAGAAATATGATTTATTCCTCATCGAACACACTTACCGATTTACGATTTGTCGTAATGGACGAAGTTCATTATCTCGCCGATCGTTTCAGGGGCGCGGTTTGGGAGGAAATATTGATTCACCTTCCAGAGAGCATTCAGGTCGCCGCTCTTTCCGCAACCGTATCCAATGCCGAAGAGTTTGGCGATTGGTTGCAAACCGTACGAGGAGAAATGCAAGTTATCGTTAGCGAAATACGACCTGTTCCTCTCTATCAGCATGTGCTTTTCGGCAACAGACTTTTAGATCTATTTACCGTGAATACCAAGGTAAATCCGGAGATTCTCAGATTGGAAAAAGAGTCTCTAAGGAGTGTTCGCAATAAATACGGCGCAAACAGTGGGAAGAAAAATTGGCGAGATAGCGCCCAGATAACACCGACCATAAAAGCTTTAGGACGAGCGGATGTAATCGAAAAATTAGACCGAGAAGGATTGCTGCCAGCCATAACTTTTATTTTCAGTAGAGCGCAATGCGACAGTGCGGTTCGACAATGCGTTGCTTCTGGTCTGCGTCTAACCAACGCCGATGAGAGATCGGAAATTCGAGAGGTAATTTCAGAGAAGACTAAATCGCTACCCGAAGAGGATCTAGTAATTTTAGGCTTCCACGAATGGGTTGATGCGCTAGAACGTGGCATCGCTTCGCATCATGCTGGCTTACTGCCAGCCTTTAAGGAATGTGTAGAGGAACTCTTTCAACGCGGTTTAGTGAAAGCGGTTTTTGCAACCGAAACCCTCGCTCTAGGGATAAACATGCCGGCAAGAACAGTTGTTTTAGAGAAGCTAACGAAATGGAATGGCGAATCTCATGTATCTGTTACTCCGGGGGAGTACACCCAATTAACTGGGCGAGCAGGTCGTCGCGGAATAGACGTTGAAGGTAATGCAGTAATTTTGTGGAACAAAGATATTGACAGTGCATCTGCTGCAGGCTTGGCATCTACTAGAACTTATCCGCTCAAAAGTTCATTTAAACCGACATATAACATGACAATAAATTTGATTTCGCAATTTGGTGCCGAACGAGCTCGGACATCTCTTGAATCCTCTTTTGCCCAATTTCAGGCCGATAAAGCGGTCGTTGGGCTAGCGCGCCAGATAAAGCGAAATAGCGAAGCGATTGCTCAACTGGAAAGCGAAATCAATTGTCACTTAGGAGATTTCATCGAGTATGCCGATATCAGATTCGCGATCAAGGAGCTAGAAAAGGGGCTTTCAACTAAAAAGCGTAAAGCCAGGGAGTTCGAGGAAGAGAAGATTCTTGAAGCGCGCAAATCTTTACGTAACCATCCTTGCCATGGTTGTAGCGATCGGGAAACTCACGCGCGAATCGCTGAAAGAGCTGATCGATTACGTAGAGAAAATGCTGGGCTTACCTCCCGGGTAGCAAATCGTACTCATGTTATCGCGCGCAGATTCGACCTGATAAAAATCATGTTGGAGAAGTTTGGGTATTTATCGCATGATGCGATAACGCCAAATGGAAAACTGCTGTCTAAGATTTATGGAGAAACTGATTTGTTGATAGCGGAAATGATTAGACGAGAAGCCTTTGATCAATTGAATGCAGCTGAGTTAGTTTCAATAATCTATGTATTCGTTTACGAAAGCCGTAAAGAGGGCCCACCTAAGTTGCCAAGAGGTAGCGTGGAAGAAGTACTATCTGATTTAGTTAAAACTTGGGTGCAGATCAATGATTTAGAGAACGAACTGGGATTAGAGCCGATTAGAGAGCCAGATGCGGGGTTCTGTTGGG
>WLCY01000031.1 GCA_009705075.1 Actinomycetota bacterium | reverse complement strand
TCCATTAGCCGCTTCGCCACATCATCAACACTTACTCCGGTTGTCTTTGTAATCTCTCGAAGATCAATGATGCATTCATGCGCGATATAACCATTTGCACCACGATAAAGCACTGGAAATAGTGGATCTAACTTGGCTGCAAGATAATTAGCGGACAAGATTGCCACCTGAGTAGCTTTAGTTAAACCATCTCCCCCCATCATGCGAATGTAACTCCATGAGATTGGCAAGATTCCAGCTGAACCAAATGGTGCTGAACTGACCGGACCTGGACCTGTGCTCGGACCAGAAGTGGAATCCATAGGATGGTTTGGTAAAAATGGCGCTAAGTGAGCTTTAGATATAACCGGACCCACTCCTGGACCACCGCCACCGTGGGGAATACAGAATGTTTTATGTAAATTCAGATGTGAGACATCAGCCCCAAATTTTCCAGGCTTTGCCAGACCTACGAGAGCATTCAGATTCGCACCATCTACGTAAACCTGTCCCCCAGCATCATGTATCAATCCGCAAATTTCAGATATTGCAGCTTCAAAGACCCCATGAGTTGAAGGGTAGGTAACCATTAGCGCGGCTAACGTTTCGCCGTAGGTTGCAATCTTCTCCTTAAGGTCGGGAACACTCACATTTCCCTCTTCATCACACGCAATCACTACAACTTGCATGCCTGCCATCACTGCGCTTGCCGCATTTGTGCCATGAGCACTTGAAGGGATTAAACATATTTTTCGATCTCTTTGGCCAAGTGAATCCAAATATTTCCTAATTGCGAGCAGTCCGGCGAATTCACCTTGAGAGCCAGCATTAGGCTGAAGCGAAACCGCATCATAACCAGTAATTTCTATCAACCAGTTCGATAACTGCGAGATCAGCTTACGCATTCCAAGACTCTGATCTGCTGGCGCAAAGGGATGAAGATCAGAAAATTCACGCCAAGTAACAGGAATCATCTCTGTGGTGGCGTTCAATTTCATCGTGCAAGAACCGAGAGGAATCATCGTTCGGTCTAACGCTAAATCTCTATCGGCTAAAGTTCGCAAGTAACGTAACATTGATGTTTCAGAGTGATAGGTGTTAAAAAGTTCGTGTTGAAGGAACTTACTTTTACGTATTGAATCTGAATTAATAGTAGGAACCACTAACTCTTTGTAAGTTCCACCAAGTATTTCCGCAATTTTTACTAAGTCCTCTGCAGTGATTGTTTCATCAAGAGTGATCCCAATAGTGGAAGCGTCTTTAATCCTGATATTAAATCCAGCCTTAAATGCGTTCTCCCCTAATTTCTGTGCATCAACGTCATGAATCAAAAAAGTGTCAAAGATATCCCCGCTGGAAACTTTCAGCCCCTTTGCGCGCAAGCTCTCACGAAGTGAATATGCCGAAGTACTAATTCTTGATGAAATTTTCTGTAATCCCTCAGGGCCATGCCACATCGCATAGAAGGCCGACATAACAGCGAGAAGTACTTGTGCCGTACAAATATTCGATGTCGCTTTATCTCTGCGGATATGTTGCTCTCTTGTCTGTAACGCGAGACGGAGCGCTGGATTCTGATGAGCGTCGAGGCTCTGTCCGACAAGTCGTCCTGGCAACGAGCGTTCCAATCCGTTGCGCACCGCCATAAAACCAGCATGCGGTCCCCCGAATCCCATTGGAACACCAAATCTCTGCGCTGATCCGATAGCTATATCTGCGCCATATTCACCTGGCGACTTGAAAGAAGTTAACGCCAATAAGTCACATGCAATTACTGACAACCCAGATTTCTCTTTAACTAAATTAATCAGAGGTTGAAGATCAACCATTTCACCATCAGAAGAAATCTGTGCGAAAATCGCTCCGAATATCGGTTTATTCAGACTCTTTAGCGAATCTATTTTGGCTGAAACTTCAACGATCTCAATACCCAGTGGCGCAGCGCGAGTTGCTATGACTGCTTTGATTTGTTGGTGAAGTCCGGCATCAATTAAAAAAACTGCTTCATCTTCGCCTTGCCAGACTCGGCGCGAAAGCGTCATTGATTCTGCCGCAGCTGTTGCTTCATCGAGCATCGACGCATTCGCAACGTTAAGACCTGTTAAATCAGTTACAACTGTTTGGAAGGCGAAGATCGCCTCCAATCTTCCTTGGCTTATCTCAGGTTGGTACGGAGTGTATGCCGTGTACCAAGATGGGTTCTCGAGAACGTTGCGCAAAATTACGGGTGGAGTTATGGTTCCGAAATAGCCAAGACCAATTAAAGATTTAACAACTTTATTCTCAGCAGCAAGCGCTCTAAGTTCCGATATTGCTTCGACTTCCGAAACTGCAGCTGGCAAACTCTCTGCAATTTTTTCAGTTAGCGAAATATTTGCTGGCACCACTTTAGAAATGAAACCTGCTAAATTATTTTCGCCCAACTCCTTGAGCATGTAATCAATTTGATTGCCATCTGGCCCTATGTGCCGATCAGAAAAGTTCGACCTTGCTGACATTCCACCGCTCCCCTATATCTAAAATAACAAAAGTGGAGCGCTAACTCCTTTTCCTTGGGGAAGGATAGAATCTTAAGCTAATTTACGTTTTCTGCGATCTGAAAGTTCATCACTGACAGCACTACTTACTACAACACTTTCTCCTGTAACCGTACTTTCGCCTTGTAACAACGCTAGCGAACCTTCTACTTCACTCCAAACCTTACCAATAGCTATTCCGAAGACTCCTTGACCACCTTGCAACAAGTCAACAATTTCATCTGCGCTTGCACATTCGTAGATAGTCGCGCCGTCGCTCATTAAAGTCATTCGCTCTAAATCGCTAACACCACGAGATCTCAAATGATCCACGGCGGAACGAATATTTTGCAGAGATACCCCAGTATCAAGTAGGCGCTTAACTATCTTCAAAACTAATATGTCACGAAATCCGTATAGTCGCTGAGAACCAGAACCGCTTGCACCTTGCACGCTTGGTTCAACTAGACCAGTACGTGCCCAATAATCTAATTGTCGATATGTAATACCAGCAGCAACACATGCGGTTGCTCCTCGGTAACCAATTTCGGGTGCCGATGACTCAGTCACTTCAGACATTTCGAAACTCACTTCTATCGGGGAAGATCCTTATCGGATTTAAGAGAAGGCTAGTTCCGGCCGCCTTTGAGGGCAATGACCGACACGCAGAACTCTCAACTTTTGCTAGAGGGTTAGATTTCACTGTCTCAGGAGGCTATTTTCTAGCCTAAGAAATCTTCGGGGTTGATCTGGTCTAGAAACTCTCGAAAGGCCTCAACTTCGTCATCTGCCTGATCTGGTATCTCGATTCCAGCCGCTTCGAAGAGTTTCTCCGATGCTTCAATGGGGGCTCCGCAGCGAATAGCCAGGGCGATGGAATCACTCGGGCGGGCGGAAACTTCGATCCCACTCTCAAAGAGAATATTCGAATAGAAAACTCCGTCGAGGAGTTCGGTTAGCTGCACACCTTTCACCTTTGAACCCAAGTCACTGACAATATTTTTCATCAAGTCATGTGTCAGAGGTCTCGGTGGGACTAATCCCTGTTGAGCAAAAGCGATAGCAGTTGCCTCTGTTGCGCCAACCCAGATTGGCAGATATCGAATTCCACCAACTTCTTTAAGGAGAACTATCGGTTGGTTCGAGGGCATTTCAACTCGCACCCCAACAACTTCCACCAATTGATAATTCATAATTTGGTGGATTTATTTAGAACGATGTAATCCGGATGCGACAAGGGCTGCATGTAGGCGAATAGAGAGTGATGCCAATTCTCGTTGTACTTCTTCAGCTCTTGCCTGAGCATCAGAACCTTTCTGTCTTAGCAAAGGTGTTATAACTTGCTCGACTAAACCTACTTCCCGATCTGCTGCTGTCTTGAAACTTCTCAGATGGCGGGCTTCGATTCCGAAAGAGGACATCTCCGCTACTGCCCTGGCAACAGCCAGTGCATCGGCATCAAAATATCTCCCTTTCATCTCTATAAGTCCAAAGGATTCGATTTGTACTAATTGGGCTTCCAATAGTCCAGAGGATTGTAAAAGTTCCTCTCTAGACAGCCGCAATTGGCTGTCATGAATAAAATTGGAAGGAGCAAATTCGCCATCAATTGTTGCTAGTCGTGGTGCAGCTGGCGAACCAGGAGTAGCCGAAGGAGTCAATCCGCGGTCTAGCGCGTCCAAGTTTTCTTTGATGACGCGGAGTGGCAGGTACTGATCTCGTTGCGCGGCCAGTACATAACGCAATCTTTCGAGATCTATATTTGTGAATTTGCGATACCCAGATGGTGTTCGTTGCGGCTCAATTAAACCCTCGGACTCTAGGAAACGAATTTTCGAAATCGTGATATCTGAAAACTCGCCACGAAGCTTGCTTAAAACTTCTCCGATGCTTAAATAAGCACGTGCAGGAACGCTCATCTACTCCCCTTATTGAATTTCGTTAGTTCTCTTGCCCGAAACCGGGCTAAAGAAAGTTAATCGATACTTGCCAACTTGTACTTCATCTCCATGATTTAGGGAAGTTCGCACCTTGGAGATTGCATTTACATAAGTTCCATTCAAGCTTTTCAAATCTTCAATTTCAAAAGATGTAGTCGAACCAACCCGATTACGAATTACCTGACAATGTTTTCTAGAAACTGTTACATCATCTAGGAATATTTCACTTGTAACGTCACGTCCTATAGTCACACAGTCACTGTTAAGCAAGAATCGAGAGCCTTTGCCAGGTCCCGCCATAGAAATGAACATTGCGCTATCGCTCGAAAGATCCTTCAAAATATTGAATTCTTCTGCGCTAAGAGCGTCGAGAAGTGAATTTTCATTTATAAGGCTCGGAACAGAACGTAGTGATGAAATATTGAGAGTGCTTGTGAGATCGAATTCTTTTCCGCCACCTGGGTTCTGCGGGATGTCTGTTGGAGGTGTGACCATTTTGAGACCCCCAAATTCCTATATTTTCGAAATTGAACCTTGAGGTTCAACTAAAGGCTGACACTATTCAATGAATTCAGGCGGGTCAAGCCGTAATTGCTGAATAATCCTGCGGGCTAAGAAGGTGTGGCAAGGGCCCAGTTATGGCTATTTCCGCGATCCACCCTTCACCATATGGAGCGGCATTTACGGCTTCCGGCGCTGAATCCAAATTGCCGTTAACAGCAACAATTGTTCCAGTTAGCGGTGAATAAATTTCCGACACACTCTTCGTTGATTCAATTTCGCCACAAATCGATCCAGCAACAACGCTATCCCCAACTTTGGGAAGTTGTATGTACACAATGTCACCGAGTGCGCCTTGTGCAAAATCTGTAATCCCTATCCGAAAGGTTTTAGGATCAGAAGTTGTCGCAACCCATTCGTGTTCTTTTGTAAATTGCAGATCATCTGGAATTAATGACATCGTCTCCCCTTTTTCTTAGCGCTTCTGCGTAACAGCGATATACGTGTACTGAAGAGCAGTCACCAAATATAGTCCGATGCCCCAGATAGCAAAAGCCCAACCGATAACTGCGCAAGCGCGCCCGAATTGTGATTCCCCGCTCAGTAAAAGAAAAGGAAAGGCGTAAAGCAGATTGAAAGTGGCGGCCTTCCCAAGAAAAGTTACTTCGAAAACCCCTGTGCCCCGGCTCCGTTTCAGTAAAAGAGCAAGAGCTAACCAGACGTCCCTTCCAACTAGAACAATTAAGATCCATACTGGAACAATCTCTTTTACTACCAGCGCAACTACAGTTGCCGCAATGTATGCACGATCAATTGCCGGATCTAGAGCAGCTCCAAGCTTTGATTCCTGATTCATAGCTCTAGCTACTTTTCCATCAAAATAATCTGAAAGCGCACCAATAAGCAGGATTGTGAAAGCTAGTGGAAGATTTCCAAGACTTAAGTAAGCCCAGAGGAAGAGTGGGATACCTAAAGCTCGAACTCCCGTAATGGCATTTGGAATAGTAAGAATCTCGTTACGCGAAAACACTTTTAATCTCGTTCTTTGACCTTGACGACTACTTCTACTGGCGTTCCAGGGAATCCAAATTCTTCACGCAATCTTCGTTCTATGAAACGACGATAAGCAGTTTCAACAAACTCGCTTGCAAAGACCACGAATTTGGGTGGGCATATTGCTGCTTGAGTAGCAAAACGAATCTTTGGTTGTTTTCCACTTCGGACCGGAGGTGGTGTCGCAGCAATCAAAGCACCAAGGAAGGAATTGAGCTTGCTAGTTGGTACGCGCTTCTCCCAACTCGAGATAGCGGTTCGAAGTGCAGGTGCTAATCGGTCTCGATGCCAACCAGTTTTCGCCGACACGTTGACCCGTTGTGCCCAAGGAAAGCGTTCAAGATTTCTTTCAAGTTCCTTGTCCAATTGAATTTGGCGCTCTTCATCAACCAAATCCCACTTATTCATTACGATAACTAAGCCTCGGCCCGCCTCTTCGACCATGCTTACAATTCGGAGATCCTGCTCGGTAAGAGGTACCGAAGCGTCGAGAACTACCACTGCTACTTCCGCGCGTTCCAGCGCTGTAGC
>WLCY01000030.1 GCA_009705075.1 Actinomycetota bacterium | reverse complement strand
GTCCAATAAGAAACCATGCCGTAGCCGGCGCTATGTGCGCGGTTGAATGCATAGTCAGAGAACGGGATTAGGGTCTCCCACAATTTATCTATTGCCGATTTCGAGAAACCGTTATCTGTCATTCCCTTTTCGAAATTCACATATTCTTTATCCAGAATATCTTTATTCTTCTTTCCCATGGCTTTTCGCAATAAATCTGCTCGACCTAAACTAAAGCCCGCAACTTTCTGGGCAATCGCCATAACTTGTTCTTGATAAACAATTAAGCCATAGGTATCTCCCAAAATTTCAGCAAGTGCTTCGGTTAGCTCAGGATGAATAGGAATAACTTCTTGCCGCTTATTTTTACGATCGGCATAATCATTATGTGCATTAACGCCCATTGGGCCAGGTCGATACAAAGCAATTACGGCGGATATATCTTCGAAAGAATCGGGATTCATCTGGCGAAGCAGGGCCCGCATTGGACCACCATCGAGCTGGAAAACACCCAGAGTCTCGCCTCGCCCAAGTAATTGATAAGTCTTTAGATCATCCAGGGTAAGAGTTGATAAATCTAAATCAATATTTTTATTCGCCTTTATATTTAAAAGACAGTCATCTAATACCGAGAGATTTCGTAGACCAAGAAAATCCATCTTTAAGAGTCCGATGGATTCGCAGGCACCCATATCAAATTGTGTGATTATTGCGCCATCAGCTTCTCTACGATGAATTGGGATTATTTCAAGTAGCGGTTCTTTGCTGAGAATGACGCCTGCGGCATGGACGCCCCACTGCCGTTTCAATCCTTCAAGGCCAAGAGCAGTATCCACAATTCGCTTTGAATCCGGATCTGTTTCATAAAGAGTTCTAAATTCGCCCGCTTCGCCATATCTTTCATTCTTTGAATCAAAGACTCCGGCCAGCGAGATATCTTTACCCATAACCGAAGGAGGTAGCGCCTTTGTTAACTTGTCACCATTCGCATATGGATAACCAAGTACGCGAGTTGAATCCTTCAAAGCTTGCTTAGATTTAATGGTTCCGTAAGTAATAATTTGGGCAACGCGATCCTCGCCATACTTTGTAGTCGCATATGAAATCATCTCTGAACGACGACGCTCATCGAAGTCCAAATCGATATCAGGCATAGAAATACGTTCTGGATTTAAGAATCGCTCAAAGAGTAGACCGTGCTTTATCGGATCTAGCGCGGTGATTCCAAGTGCGTAGGAGACTAAAGATCCAGCCGCTGATCCGCGACCTGGTCCAACTCGAATTCCAACGCTGCGAGCATGTGAGCAGAGATCTGCTACAACTAAGAAGTAGCCGGGAAATCCCATCTTGATCATCACTTCTAATTCATAATCTAACCGCTCTTGATACTTTGCATCTACCTTTCCATCAAGTCGATTCGCCAGACCAATATTCGACTCCTTGCGAAGCCAAGTATCTTCGGTTTCACCTTTTGGAACCGAATACCGAGGCAGAAGATTCTCATTTTCTCGCATCGTTATATTGCATCGCTCTGCAATTAATAATGTGTTATCACATGACTCCGGAATCTCTGAAAAGAGCGCCCTCATCTCTTTTGCGCTCTTTAAATAAAATTCGCTGTTCTCAAATTTAAATCTCTTGGGATCGGCAAGTGTCGATCCAGATTGCACACAGAGCAAAGCTTCATGTGAGGCAGCATCTTCGTGACGGGTGTAGTGAAGATCATTTGTAGCAAGAAGTGGCAGTCCAAGTTCTTTGCCGAGTTTTAGAAGATCAGTTTTCACTCGGTTTTCAATATCTATTCCATGATCCATAATTTCAAGATAGAAATTCTCTGGTCCAAAAATATCTCTAAGCTCGCTTGCAGCCTGTTTTGCCTCTTTATAGGCGCCCATTCGCAACCTAGTTTGGACTTCACCGCCAGGGCAACCTGTTGTGGCAATAATTCCCTTGGCATATTTAGAGAGAAGTTCGCGATCCATCCGCGGTTTGTAGTAATACCCTTCAAGTGAAGCTAGTGAAGAAAGTTTAAATAGATTTGAAAGGCCATCGTTATTCTCTGCCAGTAAAGTCATGTGGGTATAGGCACCACCGCCCGAAACGTCATCTTCTCCGCCATCGGCCCACTTAACTCGCTTCTTTTCGAATCTAGATTCCGGTGCGACATAAGCTTCGATACCGATTATTGGTTTAACGCCCGCTTTTAGCGCTTTCTTATTAAATTCATATGCGCCGAAAACATTGCCATGATCTGTGATCGCAATCGCCGGCATACCTTGATTTGCGACTTCAGTTACTAACTCATCAACTCGAGCAGCGCCATCGAGCATCGAATACTCGGTGTGAACGTGTAAGTGGACGAATCCTGGATCTGCGGACATTTAGGTGAGATTACTACTGCGAATCAGGTTGTTGGCCCTTGGCCAATATTTCTAGGCAGCGTGTCAGGTCTTCTGGGTACTCCGAGAAGAAGGCAATCTCAGACCCAGATGAGGGGTGAATGAATTTCAACTCCCGGGCGTGAAGCCAAGGACGGGTAATTTGTAGGCGCTCGGCAATCGTGTGGTCGGCACCATAAGTCATATCGCCAACTAGCGGATGACGAAGAGCCGAGAAATGAACACGAATTTGATGGGTACGCCCAGTTTCCAATTCAATCTCGAGCAATGAAACTGCCGGAAAAAATTCCAGTGCTTTGTAATGGGTGATACTCGGTTTGCCATCCGCAACGACTGCGAAACGATAATCCTCACGGGGATGTCGATCAATTGGTGCATCGATAGTTCCCTCAGTCGGATCCATATGCCCTTGAACAAGTGCATGATAAACCTTAGTAACAGTTCGATCTCGAAACTGTTGCTTTAGATTGCTGTAAGAATTCTCGTTCTTTGCAATTACCATGAGTCCAGTTGTGCCAACATCGAGTCGATGAACAACACCTTGACGCTCTGCAGCCCCGCTAGTTGAAACTTGATAACCAGCTGCGATGACACCACCGATGACTGTTGGACCACGCCATCCTGGACTTGGATGCGCTGCTACGCCCGCTGGTTTATCGACAACAATTACATCGACATCGTCATAGACGACTTTAAAGTTCTCGATAGGAGTGGCGGTAAGTTGTGGCTCTCCGGCAATCGCCGGCATTTTAATCTCTAAATAATCGTCGGTATTTACTCTGTCAGACTTTGTTAGAGCTTTCCCTTTTCGTGTTATCTCGCCGTTCTCAATTAAGGTAACAACGGTTGAGCGTGAAAGTCCAAGTAATCTGGAGAGTGCGGCATCTACGCGCTCTTGATGCAATCCCTCTGGGATCGAAACAAATCTAACTTCTCGGGCGTTCTCATTCGGGCTCATTTTGTCGCCGATCTTGGCGGGATTTTCGCCCAGGTTAATGAAGCTATGGAAAGAACGCCAATAACAACTGCGCTATCGGCAATATTAAATACTGGCCAATGTGGAATCGAAATCCAATCAACAACCGGCCCTTGTAGCCCCCCTGGAGATCGAAATATTCGATCACTTAAATTTCCAAAGATTCCCCCGAGAACAGATCCAAGTGCAAGCGCCCATTTTTGGGAATCAACTCGCGCTGCAAAATAGAAAATGCCAGCAGCTACTAGCATCGAGAAGGTCGAGAGAAAAATTGTTTTGGAAGTAGCCAGGCTAAATGCTGCCCCGGTGTTATAAATTAATTCAAACTTAAGAAAGTTACCCAAAACTTTTATTGGCCCATCCGCCAAAAAAGAAACCGCCGCAAGCTTTGTTAAGTAATCAACAAGAAAGATCGAGAAAGCCGTCACTGCCAACTTCCGTCTAACAACTACATTCAGCGTCGTTCCTCTTTTTGCTTACAAGACATGCAAAGTGTTGCTCTCGGAAAAACTTGAAGTCGCGCCTTGCCGATAGAATTTTCGCACTCTTCACAACGACCATACGTCTTCGAATCTATCCGCTCGAGCGCCCGCTCTGTTTGAATGACCATATCGCGTGCGTTGTAAACAAGAGACATCTCATGTTCGCGTTCGAAAGTCTTAGTACCGGCATCAGCTTGATCATCTCCAGCGCCCATCCCTGCAGCATTAATTAAATCTTCCATCCCACTCTCAACTTCAGCAAGCTCAGCCCTTAAGCGAATTAAATCCTTTGAAAGCTCACTGCGCATCGCCTTCATTTCAGTCGCGGTCCAGTTCTCCACACCATCAGAAATTACTAGCGGGGCCGGCGCACTTTTAATCGGCTTTAGTCCCACGCCCTTCTTTATAGTTTTATTTGGGCGAGGTGGTGGCAACATCGTTAAGCGTCGCTCTTCAACTACTACTTCGGCTACTGCGACTTCATTTGGAGTTACGGTAATTGTTGTTGAGTTGCCTTTAGTGGTGCTCTGCAATTTCGCCGGGAATGGTTTGCCGACAACTTTTTTCCCACTTTTGGCAATCGATGGTTTAACAATATTTGGTGAGCGTTTAGCTGGGGCCGCTTTCTTGGCCGGTGCCTTTTTAGCTGGTTTAGCTGGGGCCTTCTTGGCAACCTTCTTGGCAACCTTCTTTAGAGGCGCCTTCTTAGCTACTTTTTTTGGCAACTTCTTTGCTGCAATTTTCTTTGGCACGGATCCACCAGTCTCTTTAAAACTATTGATTTTGCGTGGCTTTGACACGCAAGGCGCAAAGATTAGAACCTACGGTGCATAAACACCAACTTCGCCGCGCTAGAATTCCCCCTGACTCAAATCAAGGCGCAGAAGAGGCCATCACCTCGGAGCCTGCAAGAAGAGCCAAGGACTTAACTTTAGGTACTTGAGGTAGAACTAGCTTTGAGTTGAAAGAAAAAATAAGTGGTGCGTAGCTAATTCGACGCACAAGGTGGGTGGTACCGCGGTGGAAATCTCACCGTCCCTCCAGATTAACCAGAGGACAGATGTTTTCCGGGCTTAATTTGAGAGGCGAAGTAATGTCAAGAATTAAATCACTGGCACCGCAAATAGATCTGCCTGCCGTTGAAAACCAGATCCTCTCATTCTGGGAAACTCAAGAGATTTTCAAGAAAACAATTTCAGCGCGCGATGGCCAACCATCCTGGACTTTTTACGAAGGCCCACCAACCGCTAACGGCAAACCTGGAACTCACCACATTGAAGCGCGAGTGTTTAAAGATTTGTTTCCTCGTTATCAAACAATGAAGGGTAATCAAGTTCTCCGTAAAGCTGGTTGGGATTGCCACGGTCTTCCAGTTGAAATCGCGGTAGAGAAGCAACTTGGATTTAATGGCAAAGGCGATATTGAAAAATACGGCATTGCAAAATTTAATGATGAATGTCGGATTTCTGTTCAAGAGCATGTCGGTGAATTTACTGCGATGACCCGACGCATGGGCTTCTGGGTTGATTTTGATGAGGCCTACTGGACGATGTCGAGCGAATATGTTGAGAGCGTTTGGTGGTCTTTGCAACAAATTTGGAAGAAGGGGCTTCTCGTTCAGGATTATCGAGTTGCGCCTTATTGTCCGCGTTGTGGAACCGGACTTTCAGATCACGAACTTTCTCAAGGTTATGAAACTATTAAGGATCAATCTGTTTATGTTCGATTCCCTGCAACTTCTGGAGAATTGGCTGAGTTAAATGCAAGCCTTCTAGTCTGGACGACTACGCCATGGACTCTAGTTTCCAATACTGCAGTTGCTGTAAACCCAAAGATTGAATATCAAGTTATCGAAATTCCGGGCGAAGAGAAATCTGAAAGACTTGTAGTTGCCGCAAATCTGGCAGCTATTCTCGGCGAAGATCGCAAAGTCATTGCGACATTTACCGGAGCGCAGTTGGAGCACGTTAAGTATTCGGCTCCTCTCGACTTGGTAGAAATTCCGGATGCGCACTACATCGTCCTTGCAGACTATGTAACTGTCGAAGATGGAACCGGGCTCGTTCACCAATCCCCCGCATTTGGTGCCGATGACTTTGCGGTATGTCGGAAGTATGGACTTCCAGTTGTGAACCCGATTGCACCGGATGGGCACTTTCTGCCCGAATTGAAATTAGTTGGCGGCACCTTCTTCAAAGATGCAGACAAGCCAATAATAAAAGAGTTGAAAGCGAATGGTCTGCTGTTCAAGCAACAACAATATGAACATTCTTATCCGCATTGCTGGCGCTGCCATACGGCACTTATGTATTACGCCCAACCTTCCTGGTACATCAGAACTACTGCAATTAAAGAGGCGCTTCTTCGCGAAAATGCAGACACTGATTGGCACCCTGAGACAATAAAAACTGGTCGTTATGGCGATTGGTTGAATAACAATATCGACTGGGCAGTATCAAGAAATAGATATTGGGGAACGCCCCTTCCTATTTGGCGCTGTGAAAATAAGCATGAAATTTGCGTTGGCTCATTGGCAGAATTAGGTGAACTCGCTGGAAAAGATATTTCAAATACCGACCCTCATAGACCATTCGTCGATGACATCTCATTTAATTGTGAACAATGCTCGGCCGTCATGACTAGAACGCCAGAAGTAATCGATTGTTGGTATGACTCAGGTGCAATGCCCTTTGCACAATGGGGCTATCCGCACAAAGAGGGATCTGTTGCCAAATTTGAGGCGTCATATCCCGCTGATTTCATTTGTGAGGCGATAGATCAAACTCGAGGTTGGTTCTACACGCTAATGACTATCGGAACTCTGGTTTTCGATAAGAGTTCTTATGAAACTGTTCTCTGTCTCGGCCACATTTTGGATAAAGATGGGCGCAAGATGAGTAAGCACTTAGGAAACGTTCTAGAACCTATGCCACTAATGGATCAGCATGGGGCTGATGCGGTCCGTTGGTACATGTTGGCAGCTGGTTCTCCATGGAGCGCGCGCCGAGTTGGTCACGATGCAATTTCTGACGTTGTTCGAAAGACCCTGCTCACTTAT